>NZ_JXYC01000001.1:0-29540 GCF_000967665.1 Marinomonas sp. S3726
AATAGTTATTCTATTGATAAGCTCCTCAACATAGATATAGGGCTTTTAGAACACGCCCTTTGGGTCTTTGAAGAATACCTAAACGGCATTTCAGAAAAAGTAACACCCTGTGTTGTCACTTCTCGAAAGGTACCTACATTACGTCAAAGTAACGCCTTGTGTGATACTTTTTCTTATATACCTTAGAAGAGCAGACTGAGAAGAGGTGACTTAATCGCAGGTTCCTTAGTCACACTAGTGAGTGCTAATTGTTGTTATTTTAGCCGTGAGACAAGCTAGTCATTATTAGCTGACATGAAGAAAACAGCCTTATGAGTAAAATAGATTTTTCCCCTGTAAATAAAGAAACCAGTAATTCCTTCCATAAACAGAAAAACCTGATAAAAAAAGTATTGGCTGGCAAAAGTGTTGCCTGTGAAGTATGCAAACAACCTCTTTTTTTAGTCCCTAAAAACAAAGAGGGACAGGCTTATATCCAATGTAAGAAAGCATGTACGCATATTGAGCTTGAAGTCGAAAATTAGCCCTGATTAAAAAATGAACTTGGAGTAGTTAGATGTCACACGAAATATTAGTTGCTTTAAATGTCTCTAATGACGAGGTTTATCAGTCTTATCGGGATGCAATGGCGCCAATATTAAACCAATATGGTGGTCGATTCTGTTATGACTTTAAGGTCTCAGATGTATTAAAAGCAGAGCAAAATGAAGAGGTTAATCGTGTTTTTACCTTAAATTTTCCTTCGGCAGAAAATAAAGAGGGTTTCTTTAATGATCCAGCGTATTTACTGGTTAAAAATAACTATTTTGATAAGTCTGTAGCGAGTGTGCATATTTTAGCCGCTTATGATCAAGCATGATGTAAAAGGGCCTGCACTCAATGTATATCGGTGAAGCATCAAAATTAACGGGGTTAAGTGTTAAAGCAATTCGTTTATACGAAGAAAAAGGCTTGATTAGAGTGCCTGCTCGCTCAGGCCGCTATCGTATTTACTCTAAAGCCGATATTGAAATCCTAAACTTGATTGCTGAATCAAAACGTTTAGGCGTCACACTTGCGAGCTTGAAAAATGTAATCGTCTATAACGAAAATGGAGTCGATTGGCATCGTATCAAACTTTTTTTGCAAGAGGTTAAGACAAAGCTCATCGCGGAACGAAAGTTAATTGATGAACGTATACTCTTGGTTGAAAGCTGCATCAGCGAAATTTAACGCTAAAATAACGCTGATTCATTCTCATCTAGCGGATGAATCAACTTACTCTATTATCCCTATTTCCAATTTTTCTAATCAAATATATTCCTCCTGAACCCGTTTTACTTTTTTATTAACCATGCTGTTAGCGGGATCTTTCATGGCACTTTGTGTTCACGAAAAAACCAAAGAGGAAATATCTTATGAAAAAAATTGCTTTAAAAGCATGTAATGGAAAATTCGTTTGTGCTGAAAATGCAGGTAAGTCTGAGCTGATTGCGAATCGAGATAAAATTGGCGGCTGGGAAACCTTTACCTTGGTGCCTGTTAATGACAAGCGGTTTGCTTTAAAGGCCTGCAATGGTAAGTATGTTTGTGCTGAAAACAAAGGGCGCAAAGCACTGATTGCCAATCGAGACAAAATCGGGAATTGGGAAACCTTTGAGTGGGTCAATAAAGGGAATAAAAAAGGTATAAAAGCTATCTGTAATGGTAAGCATGTTTGCGCTGAACAAGCAGGTAACAAGGCGCTTATTTCAAACCGAGATAACTTAGATGCTTGGGAGAGCTTTGAGCTAGTTGAAGTTAAATCTGAGGCCTTAAATAAAATGGCTAAGAAAGCTCAATCAGCCACTAAAAAAGGCTCTAAGGTATCCCATAAGGCTGAATCTAAGGCGCATAAAAAGTCGGCGAAAACGGATAAGCAAGAAGCTTTTAAACAGAGTCAGTTTACAAAAGGTTTGTAATAAGAATTGACGAGTAAAGCAACATTAGGAAGGCCTAGTGCTTTCTTAGTGTTGGCTATGTAATTACCAGTAAGGAAGCCTTCATAAGTTAGTCTTAATTTAGCGCTATAGTTTACTTGCATCATAAAAGGTGGATGAATCTAATCAAGGAGAAAAATATGCCAAGTAAAGTATGGCCAGAAACAGCCATGGTAGGTTATATAGATTGTGCTGCAATAGGTGCAGTAAGTGATATCACGCCAGAGCAAATGAAGGCATACAATGTCGTTATTTTTTGCTTTGCAAATGCTGATGGAAGCATACCGACAACGCCTCCTTACCAAGACTTTATCAATGAAGTGGTGAGACTTAAACAGTTGCAAGCGCCAGGCACTATTAATCTACTATCCATTGGTGGAGAGATAGGTACCGCAGAAATAGGGCCAAATGCTGTCGATAAGACGGTAAATAATTTAATGGCGAGTATTCACGAGCTTGAGCTAGAAGGTATAGACCTTGATATTGAACAAGCAGGTTTACCCATCAATGATATTTTAGGCTTATCAAGGTTATTACGAAAATCACTCGATAACATTTCTGGCTTTTTAACTTGTGCGCCTATTTTGGCTGGTACAAATGAGACACCGAGCCTAAACACTGCGAATGGAGGGCCTTCATGGGCGCCTGTTTTAGGGCTTGATGGGGTGATTTTTGATGCTATAAATGTGCAAGCCTACAACTCTGGAATGGATTACGTTTATTCTGACCCTGCAAATGGCGACTTAGTATCAGAGACTTCAGCTAACATTGTACGCGCAGCTTATGATGCGTTACAAAAACGAGGCAATATTCATCCGCAAAGCCGCATTGTGATTGGTGTTCCTTGTGATGAAGCTTCAGCGAATGAGCATTCTAATTGTTGGAACCCTGACACCCCAGCAAACGAAACGGCTGATACTCTTGTTCAAAATGTTCAAGAAATTAAGCGAGGGGATTATGGCATTGATAAGGCTGCATTTGGTGGCCTCATGACTTGGAGTATCAGTAATGATGCTTACTTTAGTCGCCCGCCAGGAAACTTCGCTAAAAATGTAGCTACTCATATTATTGCTTTAAATACAGAGCAAGAAGCCAATAAGGTTTCTTGATAAGAGTAAAGCTTAGATACTGAAAAGTTTGAAAAGGGCCATGCTTATTCCAAGAGCGGCCCTTTAAATTAAGGAAACTGAAGTTAATATCTCTTGTTTTAGTGTTTAGATAAAAGCACCTAAATTAATGATGATGAGAGCAACTAAATTACAGGTCCTTTAAGTTTTTAATTCCGTATTTTCCCCATATTTCTACAAGTTTTGTTATCTCATTATTCATACATTGAGTCTTCAATTTTTGAATGAGAATGGTATGAAAACGCATCACTTAATTGCTTTAAATATATTCGCCTTAGTCGCTCTAATTGTTGTTTCTTGGCTAAATTTTAGACCATCGTTGCCAGGTTCTGATGTTGCTAGAGGTTTTGATGTGTCCCATTATCAAGGAACAATTCAATGGAATAATATTAATCGATCTGAGTATGACTTCTCGATAGCAAAAGCAACCGGAGGCACAGGCTTTATTGATCCAGACTTTAGTGCGAATTGGAATGGCATGAAAGAACGGGAGATGATTAGAGGGGCTTATCATTATTTTTATCCGAATGAGAGTGCAAAACAACAAGCTCAAAACTATTTAAATACAGTTAAGGGGTTACAAGAAAGTGACTTACCGCCAATTATTGATATCGAAGTCTCGAATGGGCTTGATGCAAAAACAATTGTTCAAGGTTTGCTGACTTGGTTAGATGAGGTTGAAAAAGCAACTCAACGTCGTCCTATGATTTATTCTGATTTGAATTTTGCACAAACTTATCTCACTGATGAAAGCTTAAGCGCTTATCCCCTTTGGATTGCTGACTATAGCAATGAAGTGGGGGAGTTGCCTAAACCTTGGCAAGCTTCAGGCTGGCAAATATGGCAATACACGGACTCTGGAAGTATTTCAGGTATTGAAGGGGATATTGATCAAGATAAATTTCAGGGGGATAAGAAAGCCCTAAAGGCATTTATTAAGAGCACAGTACTTTCAAAGTAAAAGGTCAGAAGAGAAAGCAAGAAGTTAAAAGTATTCGTTCTGTCGTTACCTTTAAGACAAAAATAAAGGAGGTAAAGCTTGGCTTTATCTCCTTTATTTTTTATGGCTCTGGGATTTCACTCAAAGTGTGAGAGTCATTATTTATTCAATTTGAATGTTGAAATAACTTCTTTCGCCTTGTCCGCAAAGCTCACTAAATCTTCACAATGGTGCATGTTAGACTGGTTCTGAGACGTGGCGGTTTGTGATAGAGAGGCAACTCTTTCATTCATATCACTTAATTGCTCGATAGAATGGCTTTGAGATGCGACCGAGGTAGAAATCAAATCGCCAGCTTTTGAAATATCATCGACAGACGTAATAATGCTGTACAAAGCTTCAGCCGTTGACGAGATCTCATCCGCAGCCAGCTTAAACTTCTCATGGCCTGAAGTTATACGTGATTCTGCTTCACTTGCGCCTTGTTGCAGCTTATTTATCATGGCTTGGATTTCTTCGGTTGAAGACTGCGTTCTACTTGCTAGTCCACGTACTTCATCAGCGACCACAGCAAACCCTCGACCATGCTCACCTGCACGTGCAGCCTCGATTGCGGCGTTTAGGGCGAGCAAGTTTGTTTGTTCGGCAATACCGCTAATAACATCAAGTACCGCGCCAATGTTTTGCGATTCGCTTTCAAGTTGCACAACAGACTTCACGCTTATTTCCAATTCATCAGATAACTGCTGAGTGGTTTTCATGGTACTTTCGATTGAGCTACGGCTTTCCTGAGCTTTACCTTTTGCGTCATTAGCAAGCGATAAAGAGGCAGAAGTGTGCTGTTTAACATCGGTTTCCGTTTCTTTAATTTGTCCTATCATGTCGCTAATATCTTGGAAAACCTTTGCTCTTTCTTCAGCAACGCTTAATGCGTTTTGAGCACTCTGTTTAAGGTCACAGCTTTTATCATCTACTTTCACAAATAGGCTAGTTGCATGGGTGAGTGTTTCTGATAGGCGTTTGGTGAAACGGTTGTAAGCTCTTGCGATAGAGGTGATTTGATCATTGCCATCCTCTGGTAAGCTTATGGTTAAATCTCCATCTCCATCTGCGATACCTATCATGGTGTTTTCGATCTGAGTTAACGGAGACACAATAGATTTTAAGATGAAGTAAGACAGGATTAGCGTTGCAATAACGAGTACCAGACAAACCAAAACAAAGAATTTAGCGGCATCATAAAATTGAGCATCAAGGTCATCTAAATAAACGCCAGAGCCTACAATCCATCCCCAGCTGTCAAAACCTTTAACATAGGCAACTTTAGGGACGGCCTCATCGCTTCCTGGTTTAGGCCAAACATATTCAATAAAGCCTTCACCTTGTGTTTTGACGATTTGGCCAATATCAAAGAAGATACGCTTGCCATTGGCATCTGTGGTTTCTGATAAATTCTTGCCAATTAAGTCAGGCACAATAGGGTGCATTATGATGGAGACTGAATAATCTTGCATGAAGAAGTACTCAACACCACTGTAGCGCATATCGTGGATGGTACTTTTTGCTAATTTTTGGGCCTCTTCTTTTGATAGCTCTCCTGATTCAGCTAAGCCGTGAAAATGTTTAATCACATCATGGGCAACTTCAACAACATTTTGAGTCTTTAAAAACCTTTCATGCTGCATGCCTTCTTTGTTGGATTTTAGAGCTAAAAATAGAATTAATAGAATGCTTAGAAACACGCAGGTAAGCAATCCAATAAGACGTGCTTTAATCGAAATTAATCGAAGGCTGTTGAAATTCATAATCTTTCCTAGGGGTCTTCTGGATAGGTTTTAATTATCTTTTACGTTAGATGTATCTAGTTAAGATTCTTCTAATGTTTGAGGAATATTAAAATCTAAGACCCTTGATTCAAGATGAAATATGTAACCTTCGTTAACTTATATTAATACCTAATAGTCAAAGTAACGTCATAAAAACAATTTTATAACTATGCAAGTCATTGAAATATATGAATTAAATTTATGTATAAATTCTGCTTATTATAAGGTTTTTGTCAGTGTAAAGTTTGTTTGCATAGGTGAAAACTCCACATTCTCTGAACCAGAAAAGAAAGCCGTTAAAATAAATTATGAGTTGAAAGGGGAGGGTTATTTAAGAAAAGCATGGAATTGAATTACTTTTTTCTTTTAGAAGCTCTTTTTAGATATTTGAATTAATTATGTCTGATATTCTATATGTATATATGAACCGTATTTTTAGAAAAAGCAATGTTTAAAGAAAGCTTACTTTAATAAATAAGCTTTCTTATAAATAATAGGAAGGTTTCCTATTCTGTTATGCGACTTTTTTGGCTTCTTCTAATTCTTTATTCGCCATGTACTCATCAAATGTTCCGTGGAAGTTTATGAGTTTTTGATCTTGTACATCAATAATTCGAGTCGCAAGAGAAGAGACAAATTCTCTATCATGGCTTACGAATATCAATGTGCCTTGGTAGTCTTTAAGGGCATTGTTTAGAGCATCAATAGCTTCTATATCCATATGGTTTGTTGGCTCATCCATAATCATGACATTGATGTCCATCATCATTAATTTACCAAACAAAAGACGGTTCTTTTCCCCACCTGAGCAATTACGCGCTTTTTTGTTGATATCATCATCTGTAAAGAGTAAACGACCTAATAAGCCACGAACCATAAGGTCATTGTGCTTGATGGTGCGCCACTGTGACATCCAATCAAAGAGATTTAAGTCGTTATCAAAATCTGCGCTACTATCTTGTGGGCAATAGCCAATAGAGGCATTTTCTGACCACTTGATAACCCCTTCATTATGCTCAAGTTCATTGACTAAGCAGCGAAGTAGTGTTGATTTACCGACACCGTTTTCACCAATGACGGCAAGTTTAGCCCCTGCTTCAAGAATGAGGTCTCCGCCTTTAAATAAGGTTTCTCCATCAAAGCCATGACCTAACTCTTCTAGAATCAGCGCTTGGCGGTGCATTTTTTTACCTTCCTCAAAGCTTAATGACGGTGTCATACGGCTAGACGACTTAACCTCATCTAACTTTATTTTATCTAGCTTTTTGGCACGAGAGCTCGCTTGTTTTGCTTTAGAAGCATTGGCTCCAAAACGGTTAACAAAGCCTTGTAGCTCTTCAATTTCAGCGCTTTTCTTCGCATTACCTGCCAGTAACTGCTCTTGTATTAATGCAGAGGCCTCAAGGTAATATTCGTAATTGCCAGGATAAATACGCAGCTCACCATAATCTATATCGGCCATGTGGGTGCAGACAGTGTTTAAGAAGTGCCTATCATGAGAAATGATAATCATGGTGCATTTACGTTTATTAAGCTCTTTGCCTAACCAGTTAATAGTATGGATGTCTAAGTTGTTAGTCGGTTCATCCAACAATAAAATATCAGGGTTTGAGAAAAGGGCCTGGGCAAGTAACACCCTTAGTTTTCGACCCGGAGCAACTTGTTGCATAGAACCGAAGTGAAACTCTTCTTCTATACCTGCCTCGATGAGTATTTCACCTGCGCGGCTTTCAGCGGTATAACCATCTAATTCAGCAAACTCACTTTCTAATTCACCTACTTTCATGCCGTCTTCTTCACTCATTTCTGGTAGTGAATAGATGCGTTCCCTTTCTTGTTTGATTTGCCAGAGCTGAGCGTCACCCATGATAACAGTATCGATTACGCTGTATTGCTCAAATGCAAATTGATCCTGGCTCAAAGTACCCAGTTTCTGACCCGGTGTGATTGACACATTCCCCGACGTTGGCGTGAGTTCGCCACTTAATATCTTCATAAAGGTAGATTTACCGCAGCCATTTGCGCCAATTAACCCATAACGATTGCCGTTGCCAAACTTGGCAGAAATGTTTTCAAAAAGAGGCTCAGGGCCAAATTGCATTGTGATGTTTGCGGTAGATATCAAGGGAATATTCCAGCTGAAAAAGCGGTTAAAGCCATGGCTGCATTAAGGCAAATAGGCTTACTAATAAGAAAATGAGCCGCGAATTATACAGGCTTTAAGGTAAATATCTTGTTCTTTATATTGATAGTTTCATTATATTTTTGCTTTCAATTCACCATCAATTCACTCAGCGCCCGTTATAAATAAAGAAATTGCATTGAGGTGTGTATGTTAAAACGTTTGATAAGCGCAAAAGAGACGGTGATATTTTGCCTGTTTATGCTGGTTTCAGTCGGTTTTATGGCATTTTCAGAATTTTTTTGGTTTGCGTGTAGCTCCCAGTTTTATTACCTAGATAGCCCAGTATTATGGTTTTTGCTC
Source organism: Marinomonas sp. S3726 (assembly GCF_000967665.1). Lineage (NCBI taxonomy): Bacteria > Pseudomonadati > Pseudomonadota > Gammaproteobacteria > Oceanospirillales > Oceanospirillaceae > Marinomonas > Marinomonas sp. S3726. Next base: position 8,337 of record NZ_JXYC01000001.1, read on the forward strand.
TGCTTTTAATATTATAAGATGCTAATGTTTGGAGCAGTCCTGAGTGATATCTAGGATGAATGGCGCGTATCCAAGGCTAGGTTAATTAGAAAACATTGCATTCTTTGCCTTAAATTAAAGAAAGAGTGCACCATCAAAGGCCAGTCTAGGAGGCTAGTTTAAACTTTATGATAGATGTTCTTTTGGTAGAAGATGACAAAGATCTTGCTTTATCCGTCGCCGATTATCTTAGTTTTGAAAAAATCCATTGTGACCATGCTTATAATGGCGAAACGGGTTTAAACCTTGCCAAACAAAAAAATTATGATGTGATCCTTTTAGATATTAATTTGCCTCGAATTAATGGCTTAACCGTTTGTCATAATTTACGTAGTGAAGGTAAAGATACACCTATTCTCATGTTAACTGCCAAAGATACCCTAGATGATAAAGAAGCAGGTTTTGAAGCGGGTACAGATGATTATTTGGTTAAGCCTTTTGCAATGAAAGAGCTTGCCATGCGGATTAAAGCCTTAGCGAAACGCAAAAGTAGCCAGTCACGAAAACTCTTTGTTGAAGATTTAGAATATGACTTAGAAGCAAGTCAGGTTACGCGTGCCGGTGAAGCGATTAATCTTACTCGAATCAATTTAAAACTGCTTGAACTCCTATTAAGGAAAAGACCAGAGATAGTCAGCCGTAAAGAAATTGAAGAGACCCTATGGCCAGATGAAACACCAGAGAGTAACAACCTTAAAGTGCAGTTTTATCAACTAAGACAAAAAATTGATAAGGGCCATGCGGTAAAAATTATAGAAACTGTGGCTGGCCATGGCTTTCGTATTAAAGGTGGTAAATGAAATTCAGCAAAAGCTCTCCTTTAAAAAATAGAATTAGCTATTTTTTTCTCAGTATTATTTTTATCAGTGTTATCGCTTTCGCTTGGTTTATGGATGAATCGTTCGGTTCGGGCCTTGAGAAATCAGCCAAGTTGAGGCTTATCTCAGAATATAACGGATACGCCAGGGAATATGAGAAAGATACAAGTACACCTTTCAAAAATAGTTATGTTATTAGTTTTTACTTTGATGAGCTGCCTGACATTTGGGTGGAAAACATTCAAGTATTTGATGGCTTTAAATTAAATGACGGTGAGTTTGAGGCGGTATTTGTTAACGAGCTTTTATTAGAAAGCGATGATTATGAGCCAATCTATGTGGTTTACACGAACAAGCTGCATGATGGGCGGCAGCTTTATGTGGTGGCAATTTATGATTTCGCACTAGTTGGGGATGATTTTGATGCACTGCAAGTGAGTCAGATAAGCTTTGTATTAAGCGTCGTTTTCTCCTATTTAATTCTGACGATTTTAGCCCTTTGGTACTACAGCAATATTATTGGTAAAAAAACCTCTCATCTTGTGTCATGGGCGGAAGAGACATCCAATAACTTTGTCGAAAAAGACATACCTAATTTTAAGTTTAATGAATTCAATCGTGTGGCAGATTGCTTGGTGAGCTCACTTAAAAATAACGCTAGATTGATAGATCAAGAGAAGCGTTTTTTGGCTCACGCTAGCCATGAGTTAAGAACGCCAATTGCTATTATTAAAGCCAATTTAGAAATTTTCGAAAAAATTGAAGTTAGCGACCCCGCTAAAAGACCCTTAATGCGTTTAGAAAGGGCGAGTGCGAACATGCAGTTGATTACAGAAACCTTGCTTTGGTTAGCAAGGCAAAGTGAGTGTAAACCAACAGAATCATGGGTTGATTTTCCTCATTTACTTACTCAGCTTATTGAAGAGCAGAAATATTTGATTCAAGGTGAAGATGTACAGGTAATTACCGAGTTTGACGAAGTAGATAGCCAGCTTGTGCCTTTATCTCCCTTGATGATAGTGCTCAATAACTTGATTAGAAATGCCTTCCAATATACTCACAATGGCTGGATAAAAATTAGCTTTAAAGATAATCGTATCCTTATTGAAAACTATGATACGGATAAAGTTGATGAGCCATCGGTAGATGGTTTTGGCTTGGGTTTAGAGCTTACCCAGCGAATTTGTAAAAAGCTTGATTGGAAACTTGGTATTCATTTCCAAGAGAAGGGCGTGTTAGCAACACTTTATCTTCCTTAGACTCTTTATCAATATAAAAATAGTAAGAGGGTGTGGGGAAGGTCACCCTCTACTAATTTCAATCTCAGTAACCTGCTTGATAAGTAACCGGATTAAAATGCGTAGCTTGTGCCAACGCCAATCATGTAACCACTTTCATTATAGAAATCGATATTCGAATCGACTTCATCATAGCTAACCATCACTCTTAGTTCTAAATTCTGGTTACCCATTAGGTTTTCTTTGCTATAGCCAAGGCTAATGCTAGAACTGGTATCTTCTTGGGTTTGATTAAAAATAGGGTTAGTTTTGTCATACTCAGCACTAGAGTAGTCATACCCTAAAGACACAGCATGTTCGCCAAACTTGTTTAATAACATTAAGCCAAATCCATAAGCTGTGTAAGACATAGCATCACCATCTGCCGAAAACTGATCAAGATGGATAGATGGCATAAGAAAAGTGGTTTGGCTAATAGGTAGGCCAGTTGAAAGGCTGGCATAAATACCATCACCATCACGCTTTAATAGTGATTGTGCGCTTGTTGAGTAAGTAGAGCCAGAGAGTTCGTTATCAACATCTGTTTCGTAGTAGACAAGGTCTGCATCTATGCCAATGTTAAGCATGTTTAGGTATTGCAGGCGGTAGCCATTGGTTGTGACATCCGTTTCAGTTCGTGCTGTGTTTACTAGGTAAGGGTCTGCCCAAGCTTCACCATCAAGAACGGGTAATAAATAAGAAAACATCAATGCAGACTGGTCAGCCAATTGAAAGCCATAACCAAGCTCTAATGCTGCATCAACCGCATCAGACTCGCCCATCCCTAAGAATACTTTTTGTGTTCCAAAGGTGTAGCTCACTTCGCCTAATGGCAAAACTAACGCATCAGACTCAGAGCTGCCTTCGGTATTTAAGCTGCCTGTCTTGGTTTTAGTTTCGGTATCAAGGTTGCTTTTGCCACTGCTAAATCCAGCAAAAAGGCTAACAGAGCCACTGAAGCCTTGCTGCTCAAACGGGTCATCACCTGGGCCTGCATAAGCGAGGCTAGTAAGGGGGAGACAGACTAGGGGGATAAGATAGTTTTTCATTTTTCACCTTTAGGTTAGTTTTAAACCAGAGTTTGATGGCTCAAGGGTGAATTAGGGGTGAATTAGAAAGTTGATAATTGACAAAAAGTTGGGTGAATACTGACAAAATTAAGATGGTGACTGATATGCATAAAAGCCTTATAAAATAGCTGTTTTTCAGATATTTATAAATAATTGAGTTAATGTCAGATTAAGGAAAAGATACTTGTTACAATAGCCAACTACATAAGATGAATGCTTCTATTTAAGTCAGGTTTTACTTAAGAAAGGCTCAATCGTCTTAATAACTTTTTTGGTAATTGGAACACACATGATTGAAGAACAACAAAACAACCCATTACATGGCCTCAAATTGAAAACCATGATAACCGAGCTGGTGGACTTTTATGGCTGGGATGTTTTAGATGCGGCTTTGCGTCTAGATTGTTTTTACCACAACCCGAGCATTGAATCCTGTCATAAATTCTTAAAGAAGACAGAATGGGCCAGCGAAAAAGTAGAAAATTTTTACCTCTATAAATTTAAGCGAATGCCAAAAGCAAGTGCTTATCAATATGAGCTAAAGCCCAGAGAACGCGGCTTTGCTGACGGTGTACTACCAAAAGAGCCTTTACCCCTTACTGTGGAGCTAGTTGAAGAAATGCGAGCCACAGCCGCAGCCAATTATGCGGCTAAGAAGAAGCGCGGCCGCGTACAGGACTACAAACGCAGTAAGAGATAATCAAATCTGATCTAGATTGCCTGATAATATCTTACAAAGTGTCATTGTTAAGTGACTAAAGACTTACTTTGATTGGCGCAAATCTTATGTATAATTGTCGGTCAATTGTACAAATGGATACGCTTTATACATGAAAAAATCGTTAGTAATCAATAAGCGTAGTTTAGATGATCAGGCCGCTGATCTATTGCGACAAGATATTATTAATGGTGACTTAACACCTGGTACCCGCTTAGTAGAAACGACTCTGGCGAAAGAATACGATCTTTCTCGGGGGACAATACGTACTGCTTTACATAGCTTAGGGAATGAAGGGCTTGTCACTCAGGTCCCCTATGCGGGCTGGTCTGTGACTAAGTTAGAATCACAAGATATTTGGGAGCTCTATACCCTAAGATCAACCTTTGAAGGAATGGCTGCAAAATTAGCCGCTGAAAACATAGATGAAAATGGGGTAGAAAAGCTAACATCAGCTTATCAGGATCTTCTTAATCTGTGTGAAGGGGATGATCTCAAAGCCATTACCTATGCTGATTTGAAACTACATAAGACAATCGTAGAGCTTTCCAATCATAAGCGCCTCGCACATCAATATCGTCTCATTGAAAATCAATTTCTTGTTTATATTACTGCTGCAAACCGTGTTTTTGACCCAAAGCAAGTTGGTGTTAGCCATCAAGATTTAGTCGATGCCATTTGCAATGGAGAAGGAACTAGAGCGGAAGCAGAAGCCGTAAAAAACATTACAGGGTTTGAAGAAGAGTTAGACTTTTGATGTTAACTCTTCTTCCATGCTGACTTTTTCAATATCGGCATCTAATGTTTAATTGATTCGGTAAGTCTCAATAATGTCGTTATCGAGTTCTATCCCTAGACCGACACCATTAGGTACTTTGATCATGCCATCTTGATCAATTTTGGGGCCATTCTTAGCAAGTAGCCAACGCAAAGGTGAGCTTGAAGTCGAAAACTCTGCATATTCACTCGCATCCTGCACTGATAGAAAATGCAGATTAGCAGCTAGGGTGAGGTCAGTATTCCAACCGTGAGGAATAAGACGACAACCATATTGTTTTGCCAGCTTAGCCACCTCTAATAACCCTGTAAAACCTCCAACCCAACTAATATCGGGCTGGGCTATATCGATATTTCCCTCTGAAAAATAAGGTCGCCATTCTTCTGGTGCTGTCAGGCCTGTATCTCCGGCTCCAACAGGAATGCCAAGTCTTTGAACGGCGTTGTATTGATCAATTTGGTCTAGGGGAAAAGGGGCTTCTAACCAAGTAATGCCGGTTGTTTTAAGTGCGTCAACGAGTGGATCAAATTGAGAATGATGGTTAAAGGATGCAGTTGCATCAAGCATGAGTTCAATTTCATCACCCACATAGGATCTAGCGCCTTTAAGTAACTTTATTGCTAATTCAGGTTCATCACGCCAAAAAGGGTCGATCGCTAATTTGAGTGCTTTTACAGGGTATTTAAGCGCAAGATCCAGCCCTTTATGTAATTCATCTAAGTTTCTACCAAGTGGGTAAACAGTCGTATAGGCCGCTAGTTTTGATCGCTTAGGCTGGCCCAATAGCTCTGCCACGGATTTATTTTCTATCTTGCCCAGTAAATCCCAAAGGGCGATATCTACGCCACTAATTGCGTGCATGACGATACCGCGACGGCCACAATAGCTGGTGTGGTGATACATTTTTTGCCATAAATGCTGAATGTTTCTTGGATCTTCGCCAATAAGAATCGACTTAAGGCCCATGAGTGTTTTTATTCTCGGTGGCGCATCAATAATCGCTTTAATAACAGAGGGCAAGCTGTCGACCTCTGAAATACCAGATATCCCGATATCAGTATGTACTTTGATAAGGCAGCCATTGTTAGTTGGATCAAGGTCAAGCTCCCTATGATGTGGAACTCGTAACTCTATCACTTCGATATCTGTTATTTGCATGGATTAAGCTCCAATCTCATAATGCCAAAGTGTTTGTGATTTCATTTTGTCCCAATTCATTTCTACGCCTAAACCTGGTTTTTCTGATGCTTTAACTATTCCAGCTTCTGTTCGTATTGGTGTATTGCATAGGGCTTCGTGACTGGCATAGGGCATGGCTTGCTCAAAATAGACTGAATTTTGAATTGAAAGCATCATGTGCAAATTTGCAGCTTGAGTGAGTGTATAACCCCAAGATTGTAATTCGAGGGGAAGCTGATTACCGTTAGCGAGTTCAGCAATAGGGCGACAGCCACTAAACCCCCCGGCATAAGTGACGTCTGTCCTTAGCGCATCCCAAGCGTTTTGTTCTATTGCTTGTTGCATTAAGCCTGGTGTCAGCAAGGTATTACCTGCAGGTAAAATGGGGACACTCGTATTTTCGCGTAATATTGAATAGCCTTTTATATCTGTGTCTAAAAGCGGTGCTTCTAGCCAAATACAATTCATATCTTCTAATCGTTTGGCAATGATTTTAGCATCTTCTAGGTCGTATCTTTCTTCAAGATCGATCATAAAATCGATCTGGTTTCCAAAGGCCTTTTCAATTTCATCAAGAAGTGCAAGGTCTTTATCAAGTTCACACCAAGTATGGAACTTAACCGTATTAAAACCTAACGTCAATAACTCACTTACAAAGTTTATATATTCAGCATTAGTATCAAAGAAAGGTGTGCTCGCATAAGAGCGAATTGAATCCCGGTTACCGCCAAGAACTTGATAAAGTGGTTTGCCTTCAGCCTTAGCCTTGAGATCCCACAAGGCGATATCAATTGCAGACTGTGGCTTGGGGGCCATGCTGTTATAGCGGCTCATTAAATGTTTGAATATTATTTCAGGTTGATTGACATTCTTACCGAGAACTTCAGGTAAAAGGGGCTTAATCGCCAAACCTAAGGCTTCATCAAAACAATGCTCTGAATAAGTCGTTACACCCGCTATGCCTTCTAATCCACATGAGGAGTGTAATCTGACGAGAGTGAGGGTTTCATAAACTTCACCCATATCTCCTGCCAATCTGAAACGAGTAACATCTGGGCCTAGCGTAAATACTTCTGCGCGTTCAATGACAATATCTTTCATGAATGTTTTCTACTATGTAAAAGCGATAACTCAACAAGTGAATTTGAGCGCTACTTGTTGAGTTAAGGTAAATGAAAATAGCGGCTTTATTTGGAGATTACAGGGTCTATATCTCCAAGGTGATCAAGATGACTCTTATTCTCTTGAGGTTTGGCCGCGAGCTTTAGGCTTGCTTTCTCATCTTGATGTAGCCAGCGAAGCAATGACACTGCCATGATCGCCGTGATAAACAATTGAGGTAATGCAAGGGTAATTGCTGCGGTCTGCAATGCTTTTAATCCACCAGCAAACATCAGGCTTAAAGGTAAAGCCGCAAGTGCAAATGCCCAAAACATACGATGCCAGCGAGCAGGGTGTTGCTCTTCTTTAAGTTCAACACTGGCAACGGCTGCCATTATGTAAGCCGCTGAATCAAATTGAGTTGCCAAAAAGATCAAGGCTAATACACAGAATAATGGTAGAACCAAGGTAGAAAGAGGTAATGACTTTATAATTGCTATGATAGCTGTCGGAGCCCCTTCATTGTTAAGCAGACTGGTAACAGAAAGGAGGTCATTTAATTCAAGGAACATGGCATAGTTACCTAGTACGCCAAAATAAGCCCAGCATCCTAAACTTCCAAAAACGAGCATGCCGACAATGACTTGTCTGATGGTGCGTCCACGAGAGATTTTAGCGACAAATAAGCCCATAAATGGACCATAAGCTATCCACCAAGCCCAGTAAAAGATTGTCCAACTCTCAGGGAAACCAGAATTTGAGATAGGATCTGTCCAGAAATTCATCTGTATGAAGTTCTGAAACATCAAGCCCAAGCCGTTAGTTGTGGTTTTAATGATAAAGAGAGTTGGGCCAACGATTAGAATGAAAGCCAGTAGGGCAATGGCTAACCAGACATTAATATCACTGAGTACCTTGATACCCTTTTTAAGGCCTGAATAAGCGCTGACAGCGAAAATAGCAGTACAAAGCAACATGACAAAAACACTGAGCCCAAAGCTGTTTTTAATCCCGAAAATTTCACTCAAGCCAGCAGCAACCATAGGTGTACCTAAACCTAAACTCGTACCAACACCACCAAGTAGGCCAAACATAAAGAGTATGTCTATGACTTTACCTAAAGGACCATGGGCATGTTTACCAATAACACCTTCACAAGCGGCACTTAGTTTTAACTCAGGTTGCTTACGTACATGATAAAGATAGGCAAGAGGGATGGCAGGAACACCATAAAAAGCCCATGCGGTGATTCCCCAATGGAACATGCCATAAGTAGCAGCCCATTCAGCCGCTTAACTGGTTCCCGCTTCTATTCCAAGAGGAGGGGATTGAAGATAGTAGGCCCATTCGATCGCGCCCCAATAGAGAATGCCAGAACCAATACCTGCGCAAAACAACATGCCAGCCCAGCTAAAGTTAGTAAACTCTTGGGCTTCGTCAGATCTGCCTAACTTTACTTGGCCGAAACGACTCATTGCTAACCAAAGTAGCAAGCCAACCGCGCCAATACCGCCCCAAAGATACAGAACACCAAAGTGTGATGTCATAAGTGAGAAGGCAGCGTTAATAAAACGACTGGCCTCTTCTTGCATAAAAATTAGGGGAATACACATACCCAGTAACACAACCAAGGTTGTGCTGAAGGTTATCCAATCAGTACGAACTCTCATTTAAATACCTTTTTTATTGTTAGAAACGTTTAAGAAAAAGCAGTGTCACCCCTAATCTTTTTATTTGAATCGAAGTGATTTGGCGCACAATATCACAGTGTTAATTGTAGGACAATCTACAATTCGATTGGATTTTAGGTAGCAATTAACCCTTTTAAATAAGCAAAACGGCTAATAAAACATGAATTTATTTGAAAGTAGGGTGGTTTTTTCGCGAGAATTGAAGTGACGAAATTAACTAAAAATAGTGACTTTTGAGTTAGTTTAGGGCTGTAATTGCATTAGAAAGGGATAGTAAGACACGTAGTTTAGGTAGAATTAAATGTTAAGCCCTAGGCATATTAGCAGCAATTCTAAGCATGTTTTTCATTGTCTTTGATGTTAAGATGCGCCCGCATTTTCCCCCTGTTTACTTATACATCTCTATTAGGAATTAGATAAGTTGGAAGCTTTCGAACGTCATATCAAAGTCGATAATACAGAATCAAGCATTCTGTCTTTGCTCAGTGAAAACTGTGATTTATCAGCTACTGAAATTAAAAACGCTATTGCTAAAGGGGCTTTATGGATAGGGCGTGGTAAGCAGGTGCAGCGTTTAAGACGCGTTAAGAAAGCATTAAAAGCCGGCGAAGAATTACACTTTTACTATAACCCTAAAGTGTTAGATCAAATCGTGCCTGAAGCTAAGTTGGTGGCTGATTTAGAAAGCTATAGTGTTTGGTACAAGCCCTATGGCATGTTATCCCAAGGTTCAAAGTGGAGTGATCACACCACCATTAGTCGCTGGGCTCAAACGCATCTAACGCCAGAAAGACCTGTTTTTATCGTACACAGGCTTGATAGAGCGGCGACAGGTTTAATTATTATCGCCCATACAAAAGCGGCAGCTCGTGCATTATCAGGCATGTTTGAGCAGCACGCATTAGAAAAGCATTATCAAATTATTGTTCATGGCAATCACAGTGAGCATGATCAACCAGAAGTTATTACACAAGAAGTTGATGGAAAAAGTGCTAAAAGTACCTTTAATTGTTTAGAACATGATAGAGATGCAAACCTTTCTCTTATCGATGTAAAAATTGATTCAGGTAGAAAACATCAGATTAGATTACATGCCGCTGGCATTGGCTTGCCTGTTGTGGCTGATAGGCTTCATGGCGATAAAAGCCAACAATATGCTGATGATCTAAATCTACAACTGTGTGCCGTGACGCTAGATTTCACCTGCCCATTAACAGGCGAGGCGCGCTCCTTTAAACTTGATGAAACACTAAGACCTAACCTCAAGGCAGTTGCGGCTAAACTCACATAGTGCTTCTTAATAGCAATTTGAAGAGCACTTTAAATGGAACTTTAAATAGCTCTTTAAATAGTTTTCGGGCATAGAGCTCTTTTTTAGATTTTCAAATACTCTCTTCTAACCCTTGACTCTCCCCCTAGGGGAAGACTTTACACTCTTATTTTTCATTCAATAAGAGACGCTAACTATGTCAAATGTTCTGATTTTAAATGGCAATCCAAAACCCTCACAAAAGCAAAAAAGTTTAAGTCACTCGCTTGCCGATACCTATGAAATTGAAGCAAGGGAAATTGCTCAGGTACGCCGTTTCAACTTAGCGGATATGGTGTTTAATCCAAGTCTAGAGCAAGGATATGATGAAATTCAGCCATTAGAGCCTTGTTTAGTTGAGTTTCAAGAGTCACTTATGTGGGCTGACCATATTGTCATTGTGTCTTCCACTTGGTGGGGTGGACTTCCTGCGAAAATGAAAGGCCTTATCGATAGAGCATTTATCCCAGGTGTGACCTTTAAATTTGAAGGGGATGACCCAAATCCTGTGCAACTCATGAAGGGTAAAACGGCTCGTATTCTATTAACCATGGATATGCCTGAGGAGTTTGTAGAGGATCAAGCCGCGCCTGTTTTAGGACAATTAAACAAATATACACTGGAGTTTTGTGGTGTATCGCCGGTGAGAACGAGTTTATTTGGTTCTGTTATCATGTCTGATGATTCTCAGAAAGCGAAATGGCTGGCGCAAGTTAGCGATCTAGGAAAGAAACTTATCTAAACTCATTTCTTTAAAGTCGTAGGTTAACTTAAGAGCTGACCTACGCCTTTATCTTTCTTTTTTCTATTACATCCAGCCTTATCTAAGCAATATTTTTCAAGTTAACTTAATGATGTTTATACACATTTCTAATTGATGGATTTTATATTCAACCTTTTGGTTGAATATAAAATATTTAAGCTTATACTTCTTTTAACGTTTGCTTCTATTCTTGAGCAATCAATCAAATGCAAAAAGCAGCAACAAAATATTAAATGAGATAGACCCTTTGCCAAATTTGAAAAGTGACCCGTTAGATTTAGTTTTTATGGCACTTGCCGATGTCAGTCGACGCAAGATAGTGCATATGCTGACATCAGGCGAAATGCCAGTGTCAGACATAGCCGCAGAATTTGATGTCTCTCTTCAAGCCGTTTCTAAACACATCAAAATGCTAGAGAAGGCCAAGATAGTTCAAAGGCGTGTGGAAGGGCGAACGCATTATCTGTCTTTAGTACCTGAGCAACTAACAGGAGCCTTGGATTGGATCAGTATTTATCGAAATTTTTGGCATAACCGCATGGACAAACTTGCCAACTTAATTGAAACCCCAGAGGAGTAAACAATGTATAGCTTAACAATCTCACAGGAATTTAATGCTTCAGTTGAAACCTTGTTTAATGCTTGGACAACCCCAGAGGTAATCAGCCAATGGTTTGCGCCGGGTAACATGACGGTACCAGAAGCGAGTGTGGACTTTAAAGTCGGTGGCGCTTATCGGTTTGTGATGCAAAACCAAGAAGGGGAGCAATTTATCGTAGGAGGTGAATATAGGGAAATTGCTAAACCAGAAAAATTGGTATTCAGTTGGCAATGGGAATCAAGCCCTCATACCACTACGGTAACTGTGCTATTTACTGCCCTTACTGATAACAAATCTAAACTAGAACTGATTCATACTGAGTTTCAAGAGCAAGAGTACTGCGATAAACACAATGAAGGTTGGTTGGGCTGCTTGGCAAATTTACCTCGTGCTTTGTCATAAAAATGAAGCCGCGAGCTTTTACATGACACAATCTAAGTCGCATAACATTTAGGAGAATATCATGGGTGAGTTAACTCAAGGGATAAACTGGTTAGCTGTGGTAGTTGGCTTTTTCCTATCCTTCTTATTGGGCTGGCTCTGGTATAGTCCCAAGCTTTTTGGCAAAAAATGGGCGCTTGGAGTGGGTGTCGAAATGAGTGAAGACACCAAGCCCGCGCCTTTAAGTATGGTGCTTCAAGCCAGTGGAACCTTTATGCTGGCATGGTTAGTTGGTATAACGGCTGTGTCTAATGCCTTATTGACTATTTTACTCATCATGTTCGCCTTTATTTGCTTGCAAGCAGCTAGCGGTTTGTTCTGTCAAAAAAGCAAATATGCCATCTTGGTAGAAGCAGGCTATATCTTCACTATGACCCTTATCATGATAGTGTGCCAAGGTGTTTTCTGATTAAAAGCCTGCTAAATATTGCTGTTTTAACAAGGATGTTATCCAGTTTAATAAAGCATCATCATTGTATCTCGGGTGCCAAGCGGCAATTACATCAAAGCTATCTGGTGACTTATCTAAAGGGATAGTCACTAGGTCTAAGTCTTCTATCGCTTTAGCGGGTAAAAATGCAATTGAATCACAACTCTTCAAATACATAGGGACGACTGAAAAACACGGCGCAGAGATCATCACGTTACGAGTTAATCCAAAGCCTTTAAACCAATCATCAATGGAGCCTTTAAAATTCGGTCGAGAAGGGGATGCAATAATGTTTGGGAAAGCAGCAATGCTTTTAAGACTCGCTTCTTGCTTAAGAATGCTCGAATTTGGAGAAGTAACACACACATGCTGCTCTTCATATAAAGTGATAAGCGGGTATGTCTCAGGTATAAAATCGGGAAAGGCGATGGCAAGATTAACCTTACCTTTTTCCATCAATTCATTGAGTTTATCTATTTCAAAGTCGCGGATAATTAATTTTAAATGAGGGGCTAAAGTCCTTAATTGAGAAATTAATTCGGGTAGCACGATTTGTTGAGCATAGTCTGTCGCTGCGATGACAAAAGTATCATGACACGTCTTAGGGTCAAAATGGGTTTGGCTAACTAAACCCTGAAACTCAGTTAAAATGGAATCCACCTTTATCGATAAACTCTCTGCAAAGGGTGTTGCAATAAAGCCATTAGCTTTACGGATAAAAAGCCTATCTTCGAATACGTCTCTAAGCTTCTTTAACTGCTCGCTGACGGCTTGCTGTGTCAGGCCTATTTGATCCGCTACTTTTGACGCATTTTTCTCTCGCATAAGAGCCTGAAAGATACGTAGTTGCTTTATGTCTAAGCGATCCAGTTTACTCATTATTCCCACCCTTTATTAAGTAGGCTTAATATACATTACCAAAAATATTTGTAATAGAAACAAATGACTTCTGTTTCAAATTGTTTTTAGCTTTTTTTAAGATGACCTCCATCGAACTGACATGAGTCGCAACTTTAGAAATGAATGAGGTCAACAAATGAAACGCGTTATTTTAATTGGTGCAAATGGGAAAATGGGTCAAGCTGCCATGATGGGTCTTGGTAAGCATGATGTCGTAACTGCAAGCCGCTCTGGAGTGGATGTTGATTACCAAGTAGATATCACCAGTGAAGAATCAATCAAGGCACTCTACCAAAAGGTTGGGCACTTTGATGCGGTTGTTAATACAGTAGGGCATTGTGAATATGCTGAGTTTACTGAAATGACAGAGTCACAATGGATGACAACTATGATGAGTAAAATGATGGGGCAAATTAACCTCGTTAGAATAGGACAAAATTATATTGCAGAAGGGGGCTCCTTTACCCTAATAAGCGGCATTCTCAATGTAAGGCCTATTCCCTATGCCATCGCAGATGCCACAACCAGTGGTGCGATAGATACCTTTGTTAAATGTGTTGCCTATGAGCTTGCTAACAACATCCGTATCAATGTGGTTAACCCAACTGTATTAACAGAAGCATGGGATGTATATGGCGAAATGATGCCTGGTTTCGAACCTGTTCCTAGCAGCCTAGTTGGCAAAGCTTTTGAACGATCCGTAGATAGCTTTATTACAGGTGAAGTACTTTACGTTGATGCATAAGCTTGATTGAACAATCGAGTTTAACAACCAGCTGCTTATTAACCTAGGCAGCTGGTTGCTGTTAAAAGTGTTAGAAGAGCCTGAAGTATGTGAGCTTGAGCAAAGCCATCTATTATTTTTGGGTTGAAGTTTCTATCATTTCAATTTCTTTTTTTATCATTTCAGCTTCATTCGTTAAGTTTGCATAAGCCCTTATATCCCCATTCCTTTGGGCTAAAAAGGCTTCTTCTAGTTTGTTGTCATAGTCTTTATTTAGCTTTTTCAGCGGGTCACGTTTAAAGAGTGAGAACATATTAATAGCCTTCATGTGAATTAATCTTGTTCCATTAATACGTTCGCTAACCTGTTTTGGTTCTCTTATTGGTCAAATAATTAAAACAAGTGTGAAATGATCTTATCTGCACGTTGTTGGCCTGCATGTTGTGGAAGCTAACAGGCTTTATTGCTCAATGTTACTAAGCAACAGGCTCTTGAAAAGAGTCTATTTACCTTTGCTTTTCCATTAAACCCTAAGATTGATTTCCTTTTCTATGTCGGAAATTTACAAGACTCACTCTTTCATGATTTTTAAACTGCGTTCAGGTGAATCAAGTGTAAAAAGAGGAGAGATAAGATGTGGGTACGTTTTTTAATATTATTATGTATTAGTAGTTGGTTTGGTAATCTTTGGGCTAAAGAAGTCCAGCTAGATGAAAACGTAAGTTTATATTATGAAGAAGCTGGGCAAGGTGATATTAGTATTATTTTTATCCCCGGCTGGATGATGTCTACCGAAGTCTTTAGCTACCAGCTAAAGCATTTTGATGGCTCAACCCAGTATCAAGTTTTGACTTTCGATCCTCGAGGGCAAGGCCGGTCGACTAAAACGTTAGAAGGGCATACCTACCAACAGCATGCGCGAGACCTTGCACGTTTTATTGAAGTATTGGAATTAGATAATGTGATTTTAGCTGGTTGGTCATATGGGGTGACTGAACAGCTTGCTTATCTAAATCAGTTTGGTTCAGATAAAATCAAAGCCATGATTATGATAGATACAGGGCCAGATATTGCAGGTGCAACCTATGATGAGTGGGTCTGGTATTTAAACGATGATGCGGATGGCTATTCACGGTTTTTTACTGAGGGAATCATTGAAAATCGTGAAGAAGTTATCAATTCTTTTATTGAATGGATGCTTGAATCTCCGGATGCAGAAAATATTAATTGGCTTAAAGGTATAGCAAATCAGACATCAAGTAGTGTTGCTTCCATCACAAATGCTACTGGGTTTTACCTAGATTATCGTGATGATCTAATCGCTCTGGAGGGAAAAATGCCCCTTTTATATATAGTTAGAGAGGAAATGAAAGAGGTGGCTGATCATTGGATTAAAGCGAATACGCCATCAGCAACCGCGGTATATATGGGAAAACATATGATGTTTTGGGAGCGACCGAATGAGTTTAACTATGAATTAGATATGTTTCTTAATGGGCTTTAATGAGTAATTGGTTTTTATAACATTTACTTTGAGCTTCTTCTTAGATCCGCTACTTTATTTTTTGATCTTGGCAACTAGGTATAAACTGAATAAGCGGTGATTAAGAGGAAGCTCATTTCCCAAGTTAAACTAAAAGATTAAGTCCTAGGTAATGGCTTATCTCCAAAGCCGATGGCGATCCGGTTTAAGCTATTCATTAAAGCAATAATAATAGTTAAATCAACGGCTTCAGTTTCATTAAAATGCGTTAATAGCGTTTCTAGCTTGTCTTCAATATGCTTCTCGCTTGCAATCTGGGTCACACTTTCTGCCCAACTAAGCGCTGCCATATCTTGCTTGCTAAAGAGTTGGCATTCATGCCAGACGATAAGGCAATCTAATAATTGGCTTTCTACCCCGAGCTCTCTTGCTTGAGTGGTATGTAAGTTGACGCAAAAAGCACAACCATTAATTTGAGATACTCTTAACTCCACTAAGGCTTTGAGGTGAGGAGAAATAGATTTAGTGTGTTGACTAACAGAAATAATTTTCTGTATCGCTTGCTTGTTGATGGTTCTGTAATTTATACCCATAAGTGCCTCACTTATTATCTGAACTTTGATTAGAAGATAAGAAAATTAAAATGAATTTCTGGAATGAGTACTGATACATTTAAGTACCGTGTTTTTCGAAACTAGCTGGTTAAACGGGCTAAAATATACAGGTCCTCATGACTTGCTTAAGATAAATACCAAACTCGAATAGGTATTGTATTTTTTCGACATGTCTAAAGGCGGTGGATAAAAGAGATGGATAAAACGGATACTCAACATTTAGCTTGGGTCGGATTTGAACGCAGAATGCCGTCTCTCGCTTTGCAGCCTTATATTAAATGGTTCTGGCAAATACGTACGGACCATAAAATGGCTCAAACTCGACAAGAATTTATGCATTCCTATGGCGCTTTAAGCACTATTTTTAATTGGGAAGATGCGTTGCAATTTGACAACCAAGGAGACTCAAATCCAATTATCATGGAAGAGATTCATCCTGTGTCACGCCAGTTAGTGTTAACCGGAAAGCTTCATTTGTTTGGGATTTTGTTTCGTCCAGGTGGTGCGAGCCGCCTTTTTAATCGACCTATTATAGAGATGATTAATACGTCTCAACTCAGTCTTCTGAACATGCATGAGCTACATGAACACCTTGGCTCTTACCCAAGAATAGATGATAAAGTCAGCTATTTAGAAGCCAAGTTGCTAGGCTCTGCTCCTGGATTCGATATCACGCATCCTATCCTACCAAGGGCCATAGCTTTAATTGAAAGGAGTCGGGGGCAAGCGCCTATCTCTATTATTGCAAGCCAGGTAAATATGAGTGAGCGGCAGTTAGAACGCTTATTTCGGGATCAAGTTGGCCTGTCGCCGAAAAAGTATTCACGCCTTATTCGCTTACATCATACTCGAACGGCATTAAAACAGTTAGATACCTCATCTTTTGCCGATATCGCATTGATATCGGGCTTTCACGATCAAGCACACTTTAATAATGAGTTTAAAAAAAGCATAGGCATAACCCCAAAGGAATACCTTGCTCGCCATAAAGAACGTCAAATACGGTTTTATAAATAAAGCTCTTTGAGTAAGGGCTTGAATAAGGTCAGATAAAAAGGGGGCTTTAGATATCTCGCTTGCTCCAATACTCCATCGAATTAATATCACTTCTGAGCAATGGTTAGAAGTCACAACCAGCTTTGAAAAGCACTTTAAAGCGGCAGTTGGCTCAGAAGCTTTTTGTGAACATACGGAGTTGCAGCGGCGATCGGAATTAGCGGCTTGTAAACGGTTTCTATCTTAGATTTAGTTCAATAAATTCAGCTCTATTTAAATTAGACTTTAATATCATTAACGCGAAAACTGCTGTCGTCTCAAATATGAAAATCTTCATAGAACACTTTAAAGTTAGCCATTAATTTTTAGAAACCGTCCTATTTTTCAATCATAAAATGTTAAAAAGCACGAAGTGAGTGGTGTTCAGGTGATGTTGTCTTTGATCTCTTTTAGAATGGCTATCCAGATAAATGTGTTTTATTGCCATTTAGTATGGTGTTAGAAGCATCAATTAATAAGGAGCTTATATGTACTCAATGTACAATCAAGAACGGACAGGCTTACAATCGAAGTTTGAACAATTTACATCAAATATTGAATTGACTAATTCACAGAAAGAAAAAATAATTTCTAGCCATACACATTTAAGACAAAATAATTTACAACCGTTATTCTATGTTAATGAATCCTTTTTAATAGGATCATATAAGAAAAACACAATGGTTCGCCCTCCCAGTGATGTTGATGCCTTTTTAGTAATAAATAAGGATAGATACTCAATAACTCCAAATGCTGTATTAAATCAACTAAAGCGTGATTTAAATAACTCTTATCCAAATAGTAAAATACGACAAGACAAACCTTGTATAGTTTTAGACTTCAATCACTGTAAAATAGAATTAACACCTGCGATTATGTCTGGTTTTAGAAAAGAGCAAGGCTTTTATATTCCAAAGTCAGGTGGGAATGAATGGATGTTTACTGAAGATCCTAAGAAACAAGAAAGTATGCTTTCACAAGCGAATAGTCGTGTTAATGGAAAGTTAACTCCATTAATTAAAATGATGAAAGTATGCAAGAAGTTCAATAATATTAGTGATATTAAATCTCATGAAATAGAAGAAATAGGAATTAGAAATATATATTCAATTTCTAATTATCGAGATGGTATTCAAAAAATTTTAAGAGCGCTAGATTGGACCGTTAGGGGGACATCATATTATGAGTTAGAGTCACTTTCTGATCATGAATTTGCGAAAATATGTCGTAGCTCTATTTTTGGAACTGACTTTCCAGAGTAAAAAATATGAATGAAAAAGCACTTTTGCAACGGTTAGGTGAAGACACAGCATATACATTTAAAGGACTTCATAAACAGGCTGATCTGTCAGATAAAAAATATAAATTTTACTTATCTGTTCCAATCATATTTAGCATTGTATCTCTGGGTTTTGATGAAGAAATTGCTTCATTAGCTTTGAAATGTATTGCAGTTTTATCATTAATTGTAACTGTTTTTGCACTAATGGATCAAAAAGAATTCGAAAAATCAAATGGGTACAGGGATTTAGCAGATAGGGTAAAATTTATCTATGATAAGACAGAACGCAGTTTTGCTTTAGATGATGTTTCTCAATATGAAACACTTTGTAATGAGTGGGACTTGATTCGTAAAGATCTTAAAGATTACCCGATCGGTTCATTTGCTTATAAAAAAACCCGGAAGGTTATAAGTCAAGAAATGAACTTAAGCTGGCTAGGAGCAGGAAACGGCTAACAAGATAATCAAAGGTACTCGTAAAGGTTAGCTCGGTTCCGTTCCATATCGTAGATAATAATTACAGGTTTATAAATTAAAGCAGACACCCGATTATTTTGACCGTTCTTTAACCATGATCTAGCTTTATTGGATTCACTCAAGGATGAGGAATCTAATATGCTCTCTTTTAGCTAACTGTAAATTTCTTTTAGGTCTTCAAAATACAAGCTTCGACCATTGCGTTTCACGCCATATGAAATGTGAATTTCTGTGCGGTGGTGATGAGGTAACTGGTTAAAGTTATGATCTTAGGAGAGGTTGGATATAAGATAAAGGTGCCATTAACTTTTTGAAACCTTCCTGCTCATCAATCATAAAACCCTTAAGAGAACGAAGTGAGCCTTGTTCAGGTGATGTTGTGCTTGATCTCTTTTAGAATAAATGTCTTGTTAGGCACTAATATATAAGGAAATTAGAATGCAAGATAAATTAATAGAAATATCAAAAGTTATCGATAAATTAGCTAAAGAAGATCATGGATTAGCGGCATCACTTTTAGGTGATATAGCACAATTCTTTGATGGTGAAATAACTGATACAAAATGGATAGAGAAAAAAGCTATCGCATTATCTTTAGGGAAAAAAGTTACAGAGGTTTAGTTATTACCTCTAATACACATAACAAGGTGCTCAAGCTTTGGACGCAGTAAACTGCGCCGCTTAGCAGGGCGTTAATGATCATGAGAGAAAAGTACTTAGTCGATACTATTTCTAATATTCCTGAAATTATGGAACTGCTGAAGATCCTGAATGATGTAGAGCTTCCAAATCACTACTTGGCTGGAGGTTCCATTACCTAGGCTGTTTGGAATAGAAAGCTAGGGAATGAGCCGCTGCATAGAGTAAAAGACTTTGATGTAGTTTACTTCGATCAAGATGAGGTCATATCTGAGAAAGAATATGAATCTCTCATTGATTCGCGGAAGAGGCACTTGGTGCCAGTAGATATTAAAAACCAAGCGAAGGTACATGAATGGTACGGTAAAAAGTTTGGTAATAGCATAGAAGCACTCACTGAGTCAGAAGATGGTATTCGCATGTGGCTTCCCTGTTTCGCCGTGGGTGTTCGTCTTGTTGAGGGTTCTGTAAAGGTCTTCGCACCTTTCGGTTTAGAAGACCAAATAAACATGGTGGTTCGACCAAATAAAACTGCTATGAGTAAAGAAAACTATGACGCTATGAATCGTAGTTTTAAACAAAGGTGGCCAAACCTTGAAATCGAGGCTTGGTAACCATTAACAAGAAAGCGCAACTAATAAGACCCCCGTCCCATTAAGTCCTTTTTAACCCGCTTGCTGGCCTAATAAAGACTCTTCGAGCAAAAACAAATATGCAATGATTCTATTACTGAGAATCAGTGTGATTTATTGCCAACTAATTGAATCAATAAGAGGAATATATGGAAATCACTCGTGCTAAATCCTTTAAGGCAGAGCGTGCTTGGGGAGCAAAAGATATTGCTAACATGAATGGCATTACCACACGTTTGCATTGGACGGATCAGCCTTATAAGTGGCATATCAATGATGGTGAAGAAGTGTTTGTTGTGTTAGATGGCCAAGTCACCATGTTTTATAAAGAAGAGGGTATGGAGCAATCTGTGTTATTGGAGGTTGGTGATATCTTTTTTGCCTCGATAGGGACAGAACATGTGGCACATCCTGTAGGTAAAGCGCGAATTTTGGTTATCGAATCTGAAGGCAGTGTTTAAACGCGTTGTAAAAATAGTTTTAGATGGATTCGTGATAGTCGACTTTTGTCATCTTACTCAGAAAAAATAAGATTAAGACTCGCTTAGATTGGCGCGAGCCATTATCATGCTCGCCAGAATTGTTGTTAACCCATTTTTAAAAAGAAGATTTTATACTATGTCACTTCCTCCTTGCCCTAAATGCCAATCTGAATATGTTTATCAAGATCAAGAATTATTGATTTGCCCTGAATGTGCATATGAGTGGAACCCGACAGCAGAAGCAGAAGAAGACGCATTCACCGTTAAAGATGCAAATGGTACGGCTTTACAAGACGGCGATAAGGTAACACTTGCCAAAGACTTGAAAGTGAAAGGTAGCTCTATGATTATGAAAATCGGCACCAAAGCTGTGGTTAAGCGTGTTTTAGATAAAAAAGATCATGAGCTAGATTGCAAAGTAGATGGCGCGGGTGACATGATGGTGACCGCTAAGTTTGTGAAAAAGGCTTAATCCGCTTTACTCAAGACCGTCAGATTTAATCAAAAAGCAGCATAATTGAATTGTGCTGCTTTTTTTATGCCTGATTTTCATAGAATGAAAAGCGAGCTAAAGAATGCTATGGGAACATGCGAATAGGTCCTCCCGTCTCAGCGTGTGGATAAAAGCGACTAGATTTATGGCGAGGGACGCAACTTAATAGTGATTCTATTGATAAGGTCCTCAACGTAAATATAGCGCTTTTAGACCACGCCCTTCGGG
>NZ_JXYC01000002.1:0-10792 GCF_000967665.1 Marinomonas sp. S3726
GGGGAGTCATACCAACGCCTTGCTAAGCGGCGTGAAATAGTTGGCTAAACTTGCGAGGAACGAGCGTGAGCCAACTGTTACACGTCCGTTTAAGCAACTTGTTAGGCAAGACTACAGCTATGCCCAAAACTTCCACCATGGTTTATCAATTGAACTATTTGTTTCTTCATCATCTTCTGGCGAATGCGCAACAAAGAAATCCGTGTGAACAGCTATAAGTGCACCATTTGAATCATAACTGCCAACTACAGGATAGAACCCATCACCCCAACCCGAATGGAAAAGTATTAGATTATTCCCATTATTCATAGGCAATGGGATATTTGCGATTCCATTTCTAATTAATTTATCGTCATCCATTTGGTTAAACCAACAATTATTATCATCATTTTCAAATAAACCTTCATACCATGTATCTTGATCTGGCATGTCCTGTTCAATTGTTTCTGCATCAGCAAAGCATGAAGTACCAGCGTCAACACCATATCCTAAAAACTCGTCAGAGTTCAAAGATTGATTAGATGGCATTCCGCTTTGTGAGAGCTCTAGAAATTTTCTCGAATTCTCACTAGCATTGGCATCAATGATTAAGCTAGCATATGCTTCTCGATTATGGCTTCCATCAAGATTAGGGCTTACATCAGCAAGGGTAACAATTACCTCATATTCGCCAGGTGGGATTTGTATAAATGAGTTATCTGACTTGCTCATTCCCGCAAATGGATCGCATACAATCAATTTTCCTGAAGGTAACTTTAATTTCCCACAAGAAATATTACTCAACTTAATGTTGTCTTCACCATTACAAAGAATCTCGGATTTTAGTGCTGACCAATTACTTCCATTTGGATATTGCAAGAAACCTCCTTGTGTTGACTAACGCCCCAATAAGCGGCGTGTAATAGTTGGCTAAAATTGCGAGGAACGAGCACAGCCAGCTGTTACGCGTCCGACTTGATTGGCTTGTTAGAAGATACATTTGGCATCTTCATTGCGTTTTTAAGAATACTATAAGATAACCAAGAAACAGCACCTAAATGAAAGAAAAATACGAATAACGAAACACATAAAGACTCTATTTGTAAAATATTTGAGAATTCACTTAATGGAAGCCAGTAAGTGAAACTAAATAGAATTGTGATAAACAACAATCCCTTTACTTCAAAAGTATCTGCGGAGTGTTTTGGCAATAGTGGCCCTAACTTTTGAGCACGAATATATTTCTGAAAAGCGAAATCTAACTCGTTTTTCCCTGCGGTATCTAAATCACTTGAGTGACTATCAAGTAAAAAACTAAGCCTTCTACCATATTCATGATATATATTATTTGAAGCACCCCTTACGGCTACTAATTTTTTTACTACTAATAAATTAATTATCAGTATTATTGTTATATATTTGAATATTTCAGCTTCGATTCCTGTAGATATTTTTGAAATACCTATTAACAAAGCGATTCCACCACCAAGAAAAGCCGAATAGAACTTTAAAGCGTTATGTTTTTCTTGTCGCTCAATCTCATGAAATTTCAATAAATTATCCATTGAAGCAAGCGTAATAAGTCTTCTTTCTTCTTTATCTTGATACGCTGGTGACTCTTGATGCATAACATTCCGTTATCTTCTAACAGCTTAATAATGCGCACGCTCATTTTGTCCGATTTATCCACCGCACTCAAAACGTCACATCTGCTTAATTAATTTGAAGAAAGGTTACTTATCAACTGAAGACCTTCCTGGCTAAACGCGCATGCGCGTTATTTCGATTCCTATTTTTGCTTGTCGAGCACGGTTATTATCGTGCCCTACCCATAACTAATTGATTCTACATATTTTAAAAATAGGCACAATGACAAAGCGTGCCATATCACAGATATCTATAGTGCTAAAGCGTGCCATATCACAGATATCTATAGTGCTAAAGCGTGCCAATTTCATTAACAATTCAGTAATTTGAAAAATAAACTGTATATACAGCCAGTTTCTTTAGAAATTTCCTTTTCCTCTGACAAAACGGTAACTAACACTCTAAGTACATGAATATTAATGATTTTTCGTACCTAGTACTAAAAATCATGGGCGGTATACGGGCGGAAAATAAAGTATTTTTTGCGTATAACTTTAGTGATAACTGTACCTAACATTTGTCTATTTAGAGGAAATTGAGTTTTCTTAAGTCGAAAAAACAGCCTATTGGCTGCTTTCTTATCATGGGGTTAACGCCGCGCTCTGCGAAAACTTTGAAGCGCAGCGGAAAAACTGTCCGACAGCAGCGCTTTGTTACATAGCATATTCAAACTCGTCATCGTCAACATACCAAGAGACGCTTGAGTCTTCATTACTAAACCCACTTCCGATAGCAAGACAACTTGCAGTGATATTTAGCCATTCATTTTTAACTGAAACTGACTTCACTAGCAATATAGCCATAGAGGATTTACGACCAGACAAGTGACATGCATCTGAAGTGCAACTGGTTGCCTCCCAAGCATCAAATTGAAAGTCCACTCTTATCTTGGATTTTCGTCTGTAACCACGCTTAATACGATTCCTTCCTCTGTTTACGTCTGAAATAGACTTGTAGTAATAAGCACCACGCAAGCATATAAATATCCCGGGAGACAACAATGTCTTTAACTCACCAATTGACCACCTGTGAGTTATATCAACTACTGGTATTTTCCTAATAAGCTGCTCTAATATGCTGGAGGTATAGTAATACAATGTTGTACCTTCTCCACAATCGTAAAGCCTAAATGTAGGTTTAGAATCAATCTCCCATTTACTAGTATCTTGAATAAGCCCCAGAGAATTAACCATCCCATTTTCTTTTACAGCATAAAAATATGGTGATTGAGTTAAATTAATCTTAGATTTCTTTGCCAGTTGAAACATGCGGTTATGATTTATGTAATCCCACATAGAGCCATCTGTATCCATTATCCCTAGAATCGCTCGAGAGTCTTTTCTTTTGACAGCTTCAGTCCATGCTTTTTTATGATCTTTTAGTTGCCTTTTAGTTAATGACAAGGATAGATCTCGTGTCGTATGTGCGTCGTTATGATGCTCAAGGCATAGAACTACTAAGTTACGTTCAGAATGATCTTTCGATTCACTCCACTGATTTATGTGGTGAATAACTACAGATCTATTTGGCTCTCTACAAACACAGCATATCCGTTTAGACTCATGAAGTAGTTTACTCACAGTTTCAGTGGGTATTGGAGACCTAGCCTCTTTAGATATTATAGATATGGAGTTTTCTTCGAGCCCAATCTCTTTGAGCTTATTTTTCTGCATCTCTTTTAACTTAGAGAGTGTGTATCCTCTATCAACTAATTCTTGTGCCTTTTGAGTATCAACCTCTCTCGCGACTAAAGCTTCAAATGTTCTTTTAGAAGTCACAAAACACTCCTTGATATGTAACGCTCGCAGCAGCAGGCTAATTTGAAGCGCAGCGTAAAATTAGCCCGACTGCCTGCGCTTGTTATATTTTTACACCCAACGCTTCATCTAGAGCTTTCATAACTAAAAACATAGACTTTGTTAGCGGCGACTTAAAGTTTTTAGACGAGTAGTCAGAAAATGATGTAGCTGAAGCCTGTTTTATTACTTGTTTCAATTGCTCAACATTAGCGTCTTGCTCAATTTCTTCTTCTAGAGTTTCCAGCTTTTCATCGATTTCTGTAAGGGATTCTAACTGATCCCTTAACTCGTCAGATGAGTCTATATAAGATAAAACTTGTTTAGAAAGATATTTTCGTTGCTCTTGCAGAAAAAGGCTCATACTTGCTTTTCGAACGAGAAACTCCATTTCCTTTCTTTGTTTTTCCAGCTCATCTATTTTTGTAATCTGGTGTGATTGGGCATCTTCGAGGCGCTTTATTTCCTCTGATGCTTCTACTACCTTCTTGAGAGACTCAATTTCAATGTTTTGTATGTCATTTCGAGACATGGGTGGCCGAAGAAAACCGAAAAGTCCAAAGATCGAAGCTAAGCCTCCGATGATTCCTCCATATGTAAGGTACTGCTCCATAGTTAGCCAGCTTTCCGATTGGCCATACCAGCCAATTAGAAAATAGCCAATGCTACAGATAAGGAATATGACTATTATTTTTCTCATTTAGTAATCCGTAATCTATTTTAAATATAACAATTAAGGGTTATTACGTGGTGCTCGGTTTGTCCGATTTATCCACCGAATTCAAAGCGTCACATCTGATTAATTTTTAAAAGGAAGGGCAATTGAATAACTGGAAGCCTCCCTGGCTAAAACGCATGTGCGCTATCTCGATTCCGATTTACTTTTTCAAGCACGGTTATTCTCGTGTCACTAAAGCAGCTAATTAATTCTACATAATTAAGTAATGGGTACAATGATAGTTCGTGCCATTTCATTGATATTTGTAACGTTAAAACTAACCAGTTTTATTAGAACTTTCCTTTTCTTCTTAAAAAACGGAAACTAACTCACTAAACACTTGATTATTAATAACTTTTCACACCTAACTCAAAAAGCCGCGGGCGGTATACGGGCGGAAAATAGAGTGTATTTTTCATTTAAGATTGGCAAAAAGCGTGCCTACATTTGTCTATTTAGAAAAAGTTGAGTTTTCATAAGGCAAAAAAACAGCCAGTAGGCTGCTTTCTTATTTTGGGTATTAACGCTATATAAACAGATCCAGTTCTTGGCTGCATAAAAATATTACGGAACTAAAGTGTCAGATTGATTTTCCTTGCTAGTTTTTTGCATTCTAAATTGTTGTTATAGCAACACTTACTCCAAATCCTAAACCTAAAAAAAATGTCAAGGCTTGGATAATTGATGTGAATTTTATCGTTTTATTGTAAATATTGAGAGGAGGCCGTCGTTTAGACCCTAATATTCCCGTAAGACTCATAAGGCAAATCTGTCCAAATATTACAGACGCTAATAACAAGAGCCATAAAGCAGTAACTTGCCAGATAACATATTCTGGAGGGTTACTAATAAAGCTTTTCGAAAAAGTAACAGTCAGAGCAATAAAACCCGTAGCCAAAGTCATCAACTGTTTTGTTGTGTCCTTGGCATATTCAAATGCTAACTTATCTCTTTCATTATTATCCATAGATCACTCCCCAAAAGGCCAAATATCGCTCAATAATTTTTTGATCCCCCTTAAAATTGAACGTCGAATAATTGTTCTTTTTTTAGGGTTCTTTGATATTGGAGTATCTTTATGAAGTTTTTTTGAAAATTCATCAATAAGATTATTTATCTCATTATGATCTAGCTCATTCCACGCTTTTCCTTCAGGCACTCTCGACCTAACTAGAAGTGCAATGTCTCTTTGGCAAGTATCTGAGATTCTGTTTGATTCATCATGAACTCTGTTTATTATAGCTTTAATAATCTGACGCTCAATATCCAAAGTATTCTTATCCATGTATATCCCCATCTATTATTTTTGATTATCCAGTGATAATTAGAAGCCTATCAACCACAGCACATGAATTTTTTCCCTGAAGCTATACTTGTTAGGTTTCGTTGTCACAAAGTATCTTTTGTAACTCTTCTATTGAATATGGTGGCCTGCGTTTATGGAGCATAGCATGACAATTCGGGCATACAGGCACCAAGTCAGTAAGTGGGTCTACCTTGTACTCTTCACCTATATCTGACAACCGTCTAATATGATGCACATGAATAAATCCCTCACCGATAGTTCCATACTTTTTCTCAAAATCCATACTGCAAACTTGACATACCGCGCCATATTCTTTGACACATTTTGTTCTTGCATCACGATCTCTTTCATACCGGTTTACAACTATTTGAGTCACAGAACCTTCAGTATGAGTCTCAGTTTCATCAACTTCTTCTGGGATAATCTTTGTGCTCTCTCCTTTAGTAACTACCTCAAACTGATTATCTTTTAAAACACGGAATCACTTCGATTTTAAGCCTCCTTTAAAATCGTAGGGCCCAAGCTGCTTGTTAATGACGTACTTTGCAGCTATCCCCACAATTGCCTTGGGTGGATAACGACGACCTTCAAATAAAACATCGTAACCAGTGGATTTACCAAACTGGTGCTCTATACCTATATCAAACTCTTGAATCGCATCAATAATATTCTCTCTAGTAATCTCTTCGAGAATTAGATCAGACATCTAAAAAACCTAACATTTTAATAATATACACACTCTACTTGTCCTATTTATACACCGCACTAAAAACGTCACATCTAATTAATTTTTAAAAAGAAAGGCTGTTTATCTTCCCTCTAACTAAACGATGCTATCAGCAATCAAAAAGTGAACAAACATTCACCTAACAACTTTAAGATCACTCCACCTAGTGGTGTAGGCTGGTGATAGGTGCTCACGCTTCATAGACCATTGAGGTGTAACTCCCTGAGAAGCAAAGAAGACATTCCCTAAGCCACTATGGTTAATCTTATCAACGACACTCATAAGCTCTTTAGACTTCTTTTTACCTTCGTGTGGTCTAAACATATCACCCTGATAAGTCCCTTGTTCATAGAAGTCCATAAGCATGACGCCCGCCTTTGCATACCTGTGACCAGGACGCCAAATTCTATCTAATAGAACTTCAGCAACTTCTAATAAATCACGGGTGTCATCAGTGGGGTTTGGCAGTTCAGTTGCCATTGAATTCGAATAATGTGGCTCACCCTTGCTAAAAGGGCTAGTTCTAATAAACACACTAACCGACTTAGTTAAACGCTTCTCACCTCTAAGCTTTTCTGCAGCCCGTGTTACATACTTGCAAATGGCCTCGCACATTAACTGCTTTTCTAATATGCGCTCACCAAAGGATCGACTGCAAATAATTTGCTTCTTAGTGGGTGCGGCCTCTTCAAGATCAATGCAAGATATACCGTTTAACTCTCTTACAGTGCGCTCAACCACAACTGAGAATTTCAACCGAATAGATTTAGGGTCAGCATCAGCCAAATCTAAAGCTGTTTTAATACCCAAGGCAATCAGCTTTTCAGAGATACGACGACCAATCCCCCACACATCACCTACATCAACTAAGGCCATTAAACGTCTTTGCCTTTCTCTATTAGTCAGGTCTACAACGCCTTTAGTTCCTTTGTATTTCTTAGCCGCATGATTAGCCAGCTTAGCGAGAGTCTTAGAGGGGGCAATTCCCACACAAACATGAATACCAACCCAAGTATCAATCTTATGCTTTACAGATCAGCCAAAAGTATCAAAATCAACCACATTATCGACGCCTGTTAAATCCATAAAGGCTTCGTCAATTGAGTAGATTTCTAGCCTTGGTGCTTCTTCTTCCAATAAAGTCATTACCCTGTTAGATAAGTCAGCATATAATACTCGCGTTATGGGTGAAGGCGTAATTAGATGAGAAACAGACAATGTCATACTTGGCTATCTCGTCTTTGAGCTTGAAGACAGGCCCACCCATCTTGATACCAAGGGCTTTTACCTCTTTGGAACGAGCTACCACACAGCCATCGTTATTAGACAACACTACCACTGGGGCATGCAGTAAATCAGGTCTAAAAAGCTTCTCGCAACTGGCGTAGAAGTTGTTGCAATCGACCAAAGCAAAGATAGGTTTCATGCTAAATGCAGCGTGAAAGGAAGGATTTTAAGTGATTTGAGATACATGAGAATATTACAACCAACACTGTATAGATATACAGTGTTGGTTATGAAGAATTATTATGAAAATTATTTTGGTAGAATTTCATTTAGAACATAGCCAACTATCACCCCTGCTATCACTCCACCTATCACTCCCGTTAGAATTACATTCACATAATTTTTAAAAATGTAGCCCGATATAGATTCTTTATTCTGTTCAACTTTTTGACTACATGGATAAGGAGAGAAATCCAAATCATCACCTTTAAACCTTGACTCTTTTAACAACAAAGGGTCCTCAAATTGCTTTGATAAAGCCTGAATCTTTTTCATGGACTTTTCTAAGTTAGCCTTAATTCTTTCTTTATCATCAGGTGTAAGACGATCACCAATAACTTTTAAATCCATAACTGCTCTCTCAAATATTTAAGATACAGTAACACTATTATAAATATCTATCAAAAACAAATATACGATAGATAATTACAATTTCACAATCTCTTTATTTTTTGGTCTCTATATTTTATCAATCTTCAATCATAAGTAACAAGCTCAACCTCACCCCAACACCACCCCCGCCCACTTATCAATCGCTAACCGCACTTGAGTCTGGCTATAACGCTGCTTATATACCTTATCTAAATCACCTTGGCTATGGTTGAGAATCATCTCTATCACATCATCATTAATGCCCATATCTTGCAGACTATCTGCAGCAAGTTTACGTAAGTCATGAGAGGTGAATTTGATGCCTACTTTATGGCTCAGTTCACTACACCAATTATTAATAGTTCTACGTGGAATAAAGCGATCACCACCAAAGCTAAAGACATATGGCGATTTTGAAAGGCGTTTCTCTTCTTTGAGTATTTCTACTATTTGAGGGCTTAAAGGTAACCGATGATCCTTGCCATTTTTGGTGATGCTACCAGGCAAATACAAATTACCCTGCTCTAATGAAATGTAAGACCACTTGATTAAGCTCGTCTTACTGATACAGAATCCATATAGTAAGAGTTTAAGAAAGACTGTTAACCTCTATACGAAAAGATATCTTCTAGATAATCAGAATAAAAAAGCCCCTCTAACTAAACAGCTAAAGAGGCTTAATTCATTCTGTGGTCCCTATTATCAACTAATTTAGTTGTTTATCTCTTTCTTGAAGAGCGCTGACATCTTTCAATACAAAGCCAAAAAATTAAATTGGTATTCACATTAATAGTTTTCTAGTCAACGGGAGGCGAGGTAATTAAGGCATCAATGCCCGCAACCCAAACGATCTCGCTCTTACTAAGTCGTTATAATAGGAGGTTACAATCCATTTGACTAGATTTTTCCATAACAGCCAAAAACAATCTGTTGATTAAACTAGATAATAATAACCAAAATTTTAAAATTAGTAATAATTTACACTGAGTCGCCACTTCTACATTTGACTCTTTAGCTATTTAAAACTCAATATTGAATTGAGGGATACAGCTAATTAAACTAGTATTAACATGTAATAAAATTACAGAAAATGGTCGATGTCAGCTTATGCTTATCTAAGATGTCAGCTTATGATTGTTTTATGTCACCTTATGGTTGTTTCGACATACTGAACGTAAGCCTTGGTACCCCATAATGGCACCGTCGACAAACTGTGTTTAAAACTACCATCCGTTTCTTTTGTGGTGTAAGACAAATACAGCAAGGTTTGATTCTCAGCATCATAAATACGGCGTACCTTCATGGTTTTAAAGAAGATGCTTTTAGATTGCTTAAAGACCACCTCACCCGATTTAGACTGATCTAAACTGGCTATCATTTCAGGTGTAATTTCACCGGTTTGACGACAAGAGATAGAAGAGTCACTTGGATCAGACAAACTTAAATTCGCTTCGATCGAAGCAACATGGCAGGTAACGCCAGCAACTTTGTCATCCTTCATAGATGACACCTTAATATCTTTTAAGGTAAACAAACCTAGGGAAATATCCCCTACTTCATTATCAGAACAACCCACCAAGGCTGCGGACATCCCGATCGCTAATAATAACTTTTTCATTGTATCGCCTTTGTATTTAAAGGAATTGATCGATTTATTCAGCTTTATTTTAGAAACCCAGTTTCAAGGGCTTTTACCCAATCATCTCGGTTTCTTAATTTTGCCAATTGTACCGCACTGGCAATGTCATAAGAGACTTTTTCGTGGGATAGCTTATAAATGTTTTTATTCTTACCTAACTCTAATAAGGTGTAACTCGCTTCAGAAGAGCCAGTTTCCATCGCATGAGGCACAGGTAAATCATCAGAATACGCCTGCAAACCCACACTGCCCGGGTTGATAATACGTTGGCTCATGGTATTGGTATTTTTTAGATAGGCTCCTTCATGCTCGGAAGTATCATTTGCATCTTGGCTTTTTAAAAGAAAATCCCTTGGGGTATGAGTATGGCCACAAAGAATAATTTTACTCTTATTACCCGCTAATAATGCCTCTACTTCGTCATTCTCTCGCAAAACAGGTTTGCCTGAACTGACATCTTCCAGCAAGTAGATAAGGTCATTATCAGGCGTGCCATGGCACAAATAGAGGTAATCGGTTAGCTGGCGATCAAAAGGTAAAGCACGCATCCAATCCATCGCCTCTTGCGTTAAATCCTCATGAATAAACGCCATGGTCGGGTTGGACTCAAGTTCGGCCTCATCCGCCTCATAAATTTGCCTGTCTTGATTACCTCGAATTGTCACCACACGGAATTCATTTTCTAACGCACGCAGTCTTTCATAAGTGGCTTGGGGTGCAATCGGGCCATATAAGATGTCACCAAGGTTCACCACCATATCCACCGACTTACGTTTAAAGTGAGCGATAACGGCTTCTAAGGCAAAGATATTAGAATGTATATCCGAAAGTATGGCTATTTTCACAGGAAGGCTCTCAATCAATTAGATCTCAAAAAATGAGTAATAAAGATTGATTCTACAAGGAAAAATGACGAACTCAAACTGGGGAACCTGCGATTAAGTCTTCTCTTCTCAGTCTTAACCTTTAATGTATAGGGAATAAGTGCCAATCAAGGCGTCTCTTTGCGTTTATTAATAGAAGTTCGTTCAGGTACCTTTCAGGACGGGACAGCACAGGATGTCACTTTTTCTGCAAGACCCGAAGGGCGTGGTCTAAAAGC
>NZ_JXYC01000003.1:0-187864 GCF_000967665.1 Marinomonas sp. S3726
GCCTCAAAACAGTTTTCTTGAAAAGAAAAGAGAGATTGAATCACCTGATTCCATCTCACTTCTCTAAAAAAGAGCAAGAAGTGAAAAGTGTCATCGCCGATTACTTTTACTTCATAAATGAATTCATAGTGTTAGATCATCATCTAATCCTATAAACAGAATTTCTTGATAATCATAGAGTCGTTGAACCACCTGATCCCATCCCGAACTCAGAAGTGAAAAGTGACATCGCCGATGGTAGTGTGGGAGGTCCCATGTGAGAGTAGGTCGTTATCAAGATTGAATTATAAAAAACCAGTCCAAGTGACTGGTTTTTTTTTGTCTGAAATTTATCGAAAGACACATCATAAGCAACCTATCTCTCGTTCCCATGGTCCTTCGTGGGAATGCATACTCGTCAGCTCTGCTGGCGTTAGAGCTAAGGTGCCCCTCTAAACGACATTTTAATACTAGAGTAGATCTCGTGGTTAACGTTTCTTGATAACCACTGGGTTGTTAATGATTCCATCCCGCTTCCTATTTTGAAACGTAAATGGAGGATTTATCGCTTTGAATTTGTTTGCATAAATGAAACTTTGTTTTTCATTTATGCTAGTTTTTCTATCTGAGTGACTTGGTTAGTATCTTCAGTTTATTCGTAAATGAGTTAGAAGATGAAAAAGAAATTAGTAAGTGTAATTTTATTAGCCAATGCCTATGTTTTTCCTACTTATGCGTCAGAAAATTTTAGTATAGAAGCTCTTCTTGGTAGTGCTAACCAAGCTACAAATGTAGTAGGTGAAGATACTAAGGAAGGAGATAGTACCTCAAAAGGCATTAGATTCTCTTATTTTATGAATGATAACTTTTTATTAGATGTATCTTATGTTGATTACGGAAGTGCCAGTTATAAAACATCAGCGGTGTCGATTAGAACACAATCTTCTGTTAAAAGTTTTGGTATACAAGGTTTTCTTCCTATCAATGAAAAGTTAAAGCTATCAGCAAGAGATGGTATTTCTTTTTGGAAGTTAGACACAGTAGAAGCTTTTACTTCTTCAACTAATATCTGGACTTTTGATGATGATGGTATGGACCCTTATTATGGTTTAGGTCTTGAATATACTCTAGATGATAAGGTTAGCTTAGGGCTGGATCTTTCTTATATCAAAATGGGGATTGAACCTTCCAATTTAACTGCTGATCACGAGGTAATTAATACCTCTCTTTCACTTGGATACCGCTTCTAATCTTGAGAGATACAGATTAAGAGACTCATCTTAATCTGTATCTTTGAGCAGCTTGATGAGCTATTTAAACCTAGTATGGAAAGCTTTTAGGCGTGCCTCAAGGTCTTCTAGCTGTTCATCCTGTACTTGTGAGACACAAGCTCTTGCACCCTTTATCTGTTCTGAACCTGTATTATTCAAAGAGATAGCACTGATACCATGATAAAGCAGGTTAGTTAGTAGGGCGTCACCATCTAGATTTGGATGAAAGAAGGTAAAATAGAAACCATCACTGAGTGGTGTCCCATTGTCTTCAGCGTAGACAATTTCAAAACCATATTTAATGAATAAGGCTTTCATTTTCGCTGCTCTATCTTGATATACCTTAGTTAGGTTTAAAAAAGGTAGCTGGCCATCGTTTGATGCTTTTAACATAGCACTTAAGCCATATTGTGTTGAGTGCGTTACACCTGCAGATAAGCCCGCTAAGGCTCCAAAAATTATGGCTTTACCAAATTGATCATGGGTGAAGTTTGTATTGAGTGCTGGATACTGGCGTTCAAACAGCGCATCAGAAATAACAAGGTTAGCGATTCTTTGTCCGGCATAGCTAAATACCTTTGAACTTGAAATCAGTAAGATGTATTCATCCGTATAATGAGCAATACTTGGCTGATAAGGCCCCTCACCTGGAATGCTATAATCTTCTCTGTAGTCCATACCAAAATAAGCAAGATCTTCTATCACAATCACATCATACTTTTTAGCTAAAGTTGCTATCGTCTTTAACTCTTCTTCGTTAAAGCAAATCCAAGCAGGGTTATTAGGATTAGAGTAAAGAAGTGTTGTGTATTGGCCACTGGCTAAGTGCCTTTCTAGTTCTGTTCCAAGTGCATCTCCTCTGTGGTTGTAAACATCGAAGCTCCCCCATGTTTGTCCTATCATTTCTAGTTGACGCTTTTGATTAGGAAATCCTGGATCAATAAAGAGGGTCGCACCTTTTTCTTTAGTTCGATTACCTACTAGGAAAGAGGCTAGTGCGCCTTGTGCCGCACCAACAGTGGGAAAACAACCAATAGGGCTTACTTTGATATTCATAAACAACTCACAGAAGCGACTGATCTCCTGCTTAAGTTGAGGTATGCCTTCAAGCATGGGGTATTTTGAGGCCACACCAGACTCCAGTGCTTTAATCTCTCCTTCAATCCCTATGCTAGGTGCAGGTAATCCTGGTACTCCCATTTCCATACGAATGTACTTTTCACCTGTATCTGACTCAATTGTATTAACTAATGCAACGAGTTCTCGAATAGATGCTTTAGCAAGAGAGGGAATTTTGGCTTTATCTAATGCATTACTGACTTTTTGAAAATCTATTGGGGTATTATCTGTTGTTACTTTGTTCATCATATTTCTACTCTGCTAAAACTGTCTTATTTAATAAGGTTAGAAATATGTTACCTCATACAAAAAAGTGGTTTGAGACATTTAGCGCGAGGATTTTTTGCTTAGTCATTTCAAAAAATAATGCGAGATAATAAAGGCCTAACTCAGAAGGCGGGCTTTTATCTTTGTGCTAGATTAGGTGAGTAAGCTTCAGAGTCATTCACTTTCACAATTAAAGCTTTTCAATGTAGATAATGATTTCTCCCACCTTGAAACCAAATTTAGTCATGTCTGTCTTATTAAAGAGTCGATCTTGATCCAGTAAAAACATCCAATCATCAAGTGTGACAGTATAGTTTTCGCCTTCTACCTCAATCTCAAGATCATACTGCCAATATAATGCAGAGCCTTGAGTTCGGCCTTTTGCTATACCAATAACATCTGCAGCTTGTCCTATGTAGTTATTGTTTCCTACTTTTTCTAGTTGCCATATTCTGATGGACTTCTCTCCATCATCGAATTCAAACCATTCTTTAATTTCTCCTTTATTGCCTTGCCAATCAGCCATCATTTTTACGTTGAAACGCCTTAGCAAGTTGCCTGAGCGATCTAATACCATGCCATAGGCAACAAGCTCACCTTGAAAAAACGTTTCTAGTTTGAGTTCAGGTGTACTTCCTAAATGCTTATCTAAACTAGGTGAACTACAAGCCATGATGGATAGGCTGATAAAAATAAGCGTGATTATTTTGATTAATTTCGTCATGGGTTAGTTATTCGCCTTTTTAAGCATTTATCGAATGAGAAGTCATTGTGAGAGCCCTAATAGCTGTTTTCTTAATTTGGGTTCTGAGGTGTTTTCTGATAACCAAATAGCCAAAAAGGCAGGACCAAATGTTGGGTCTTGAATCACTCCAAGTGGCTCAAGGTTAAAATAAAACTGACTTTGTCCTTGTGAATCTAACTTAAGCAGTAAACTGTCTTTTTTCTGTACGTCTGGAAAAAAACTTGTTAAATGCTTTAGCCATTTGTCTATCTCTTCATTGGTGTAGTTAAGCTCCTGCCATTGATCCTTGGTGGCATCGACTAACGCCTTACTTGAAATTGTCTTTTGATAGATAATTTTCAGGGCGAGCTCATCTTGATTGTTTAAGTCCACTTGCTGGTTCGTGCCATAGAGCTCTGCTTGATACAAGGTCCAAAATAAGTAACTCATCTCTCCTTCACCTAATTTTGTTAGGTGCTCTATGGGGGTGGCATATGCCTGTGAACTGACGAAAAAAATCATTAACCAGTATTTCATATATCACCTAACTTGATAGAAATCAGAGGGGACAAGCTGTCTATATACTTTAACTAGCAGAGGAAAGACGATGGCCCAACTTAAAGCTAAATAGATTAAACTTGCGCTGGTTGATAAATCGCTATTGCTTAATGCTCCAGCCTTTATGCCTCCCCAATAACTTAAAGTGCCTCCAACTGCACCAACTAAGGCTAGAAGCCAATAAGCTTGCTTGGTAAACCAATTGAAACTGTGGTTAAAACTGATACTGAACATGGCCCATAGCATGATTAACCAAATAGGAAAAAAGCGAGTATCGGCTTTAAAGGTGCCAAGATAAAAGTGCAAGCTATCAATACAAATCCCAACGCCAATGAGAGCAAGCAGTTTAAAATCGTCTTTTGGGCTCGGTGATAAGTAAAAATTAAAACAAATAAAAGCGAAGATAATAGGGGCAGCATATTGAGTAAAAAAAGCTGCCACTAGCCAACTTGCTTGAAAGAGCCCTAAATTAATAAGCCAAAACCATTTCATCTTCTGCACCTTGATATCTTGGCTTTCTTGCAACTATATGATGCGTGCTGATAACACGTTCTAAAAAAGCGCCTTCACAATAGCTAAAGTAAAATAACCAAAGGCGTTTGAACTCTTCGTTATAACCTAACTGTTTAAGTTGCTCCCATTCCTTCTCGAAAGCCTGTTTCCAGTCGTCCAAGGTGCGAGCATAGTGCAAGCCAATATCATTAATTTGATGTATCACCATATCGGTACTTTTTTCAAAATGACGGGACATTTCTGCAATGGAAGGTAAGCAACCACCAGGGAAAATATACTTTTGAATAAAGTCCACACCCTTGCGGTATTGTTCATATCGAGTATCGGCAATGGTGATGGACTGAATGAGCATCTTGCCGCTTGGCTTAAGTAGGTTTGAGCAGGTAGAAAAGAAAGTAGGAAGAAACTCATGCCCTACGGCTTCAATCATCTCGATAGATACTAACTTGTCATACTGGCCCGAAAGCTTTCTGTAATCTTGTTTGAGAAGGGTGATTTTATCTTCTAGGCCAAGTTCATTAACTTGTTTTTGCGCATAGTCAAACTGAGCATCTGAAATAGTCGTGGTTGTGACCTTACAGCCATAATTTTGAGCCATATAAATCGCTAAACCGCCCCAGCCAGTGCCAACTTCTATAACATGGTCCTTCGCAGTCAAACTAAGCCGCTCGCAAATGGTTTTCATTTTGTTTATTTGGGCTTGGCTTAGGTTTTGTGCTTTATCATTGTAGATGGCAGAGGAGTACTGCATAGAAGTATCTAGAAAGCCTTGGTATAAATCATTACCAATATCATAGTGGGCAAGAATATTACGTTTAGAGCCTTGCTCTGAGTTGATGTTTTTACGTCTTAAAAAGAGGTTTTTTAACTTAGATAACCATCTCATATTTCTTTCGATCTTATCTAGCTCTATAGAGTTTCTTGCCATGACTTGTATGACTTTAGTCAGATCTGGGCTGGTCCATTTAGAGTCAAGAAAAGCCTCTGCTGCACCTATGCTGCCATTTGCTAAAACATCTATATAAAAACTTAAATCATGAATGACTATTTGCCCTTTGAGATCCGTATTTTCATCACCAAAAAAATAACTCTCATGCGCTTCAATCAACTCAAGCTGAGCATCTTTAAGTTGGCTGAGTAGAGCAAAAATAATGCGACGACTTTGAGAAACTTTACCGCCAACGTCAGTCGAATTGATGTGATTTTGCTTAAACTGCTGTCTTTGTTTCACAATATTTTCCATGGAAAACCTCTCATCATAATCAATAAATTAGGTGTTAGAGCTGGAGTCTGGGTGAGAGACAAAAGGCACACGTTTAACTAAGAGTTTTAGGGCCTGCCAATAAATGCTGAGCAGAATTTTGAGTGTCATAGAAGGTAATGACACTAAGGTTGCTCTTAGTTGTTTTGCATCCAACGTTTGTTTTTTTAAGGTAAGAGTCGCATCAAAAACCTTGCTAGTTTGATGGTTCTCTATATGTACTATGGCTTTGTGTTCAGGTGGGGTAATTTGCCAATGGTAATCCATATCCATTTCCATAAAGGGAGACACATGAAAGTCTTTTTTAACTTTTACTTCTTGTCCTATGGGGATGAGGTAATAGTGTCTTTCTCGCCATGGGGTATTGCTAACCTCGGCTAACATGTATTGGCATTCACCGTCTTCGTTGTAGCAAAAGTAGAAGTTAATTGGGCTGAAATAGAGCCCAAGACAGCGACATTGGGCTAGCATCATGACACGGTTAGTGTGCTTCCAATGACCACCAAGTTTGATGATTTTACTTTGAACTCTTTGCTTTAAATCTCCGCTTTCAGACTTGATATAATCAGCTTGTTGAAAGCGAATCGGATTAAACCAACGGCTGCCAAAGAGTTTGCTTAATTTATTCGTGTGCTCTAGCTCATCTAAATCTAGACCCATCATATAAATACGATAGCTAAACTGGTGAAACACCTTGGCGTAACGTCTGTGCCTAACGCTGCCAGAGTAGATGCCACTCTTGAGTGAAATCGGGGATTGTGGAGCGCTTAAACCTGTCATAACCCTGCTCCAAATCGTTTTGTTACGTCAAGAGCGCTTTTTACACCATCCTCATGAAAGCCGTTGTACCAATAGGCGCCAACAAAGTGAGTGTTGTTTTTACCGCAAATAAGATGCCTTTTGTTTTGTGCACTCACGCTTTGGGTATTTAAAACTGGATGATGATAAGTAAAGGACTGAATAATCTTATCTGGGTCTATTGCCGCATCTTGATTGAGGGTTACACAAAAGGTCGAATCATTTTTGATACCTTGCAAAATGTTCATAATATAAGTCACACAAGCTGGGTGATCCGATGCTTTATCTAATCTGTAATTCCAACTTGCCCAAGCAAGTTTCCGTTTAGGTAGAAGTTTAGTGTCAGTATGTAGTGTGACTTGGTTGGGGCTATAAGGAATGCCCGCCAAAATTGCCTTTTCATCGAGGCTTGCATCACCGAGTAATTGTAAGGCTTGGTTTGAATGGCAGGAAAAAATGACCTCATCAAAGATTTTTTCATCACCATTAGCAAATAATAGATGTACGCCATCAGCTTGACGTGTGACTTGTCTAATGTCCGAGTTTAACTGAATTGCTTGGTTAAGCTTATCTGTGATTTTACTTACATAACTCCGTGACCCACCTTCAACAACATACCATTGGGGACGATCGACGATATTGAGTAACCCATGATGGAAGAAAAACTGAATAAAGAATTTAAGCTCGAACGCCTCCGTCTCTTGTAAGCTTGTGGACCAGATTGCAGCGCCCATGGGTAAAATGTAATGTTCAGCAAAGAAGCTAGAGAAACCTTGTTTAGCTAGGAAATCGCCTAAAGTCTTGGCTTGGCTAAAATTATTTTCATGAAAGGCTTTTTTACAAAGCCTATTGAATTTAACAATTTCAAAAATGAGTTTCCAAAATCTAGGTTTTAATAGGTTTCTTCTTTGAGCGAACAGGGTATTGATAGTGTGTCCATTGTATTCAAAACCTGATTTTGGGTTATGAACGCTAAAGCTCATTTCAGTTTCTTGTTTATTAACTCCCAGTTTGTCGAGCAACCTTATGAAATTGGGATAGGTTCTGTTATTGAACACAATAAAACCTGTATCAATCGCTAGCTTTTCACCCTTATGTTCTATGTCTATTGTTGCCGTGTGACCACCTACATAATGGTTTTTTTCATACACTGTGACATTGTGCTCTGGATCGAGTAAGTGAGCACAAGTTAGTCCTGATATACCTGAACCTATAATGGCAATATTCTTCATTTTTAAACCATCCTTGAGGCGAGCCGTTGCCAAATTGAAAGAGGTAGAAAGCTAAAGCACTTCATTAAAAGTACGAAGACAGTAGGGAAGTTGATTTCTGATTTTTCTTTATCAATTCCTCGTATGATTTTGCTCGCAGCATCTTTACTATTAATAAGCATTGGCATGGGGAAATTGTTTTTTTGAGTCAGAGGAGTATCTACAAAACCTGGGTGTACTGTGGTGACATTAATCTCATGCTCTTTTAAAGATATCGCCAGTGTTTTACTTAAATAGGTTAACCCTGCTTTAGATGTGCCATAGGCTTCTGCTCTTGGTAGAGGTAAAAGTGCGGCACTTGAACTAACGAGGACCAGTCGTCCTTTTTTATTGATATGTTTAAGCCATTTCTCTAAACCATATGCGACAGAAATTAGATTGATTTTAATGACTCGCTCAAACATTTTTGCATCAAAATTTAGGCTGTCGTCTATGTATTCACAATCACCCGCATTAAAAATAAGTATATCTAATGACTCTTTTAAATCTGGGTAATTCTGATACTGAGTTAGGTCAAAACA
Organism: Marinomonas sp. S3726; assembly: GCF_000967665.1. Lineage (NCBI taxonomy): Bacteria > Pseudomonadati > Pseudomonadota > Gammaproteobacteria > Oceanospirillales > Oceanospirillaceae > Marinomonas > Marinomonas sp. S3726. The sequence goes on from NZ_JXYC01000003.1 coordinate 8,283, forward strand.
AAGACTGGTGATATTGACACTTTGCGATACTAATTCTTCTAATCTGGCTTGATTGCGACCGCATGCAATCACTTGGTGCCCTTTTTCTGCATAGGCCATAGCCAATTGGTATCCAATACCTGAAGTGGCGCCTGTTATCATGATTCTCATGCTTGGCTCGCTCTAGACTTAATACTTTTAATAAGTGCCCCTAAAAGCGGAATTTGTTCATAAAGCATGGCACCAAGATCTAGATAGTCACGATGGAAGATAACCTTGTCATCTTGGCTTTTTATGTGGGAATGTCCTTGCACTTTAATTGGCTGCTGTTTATTTAATTTTTTATGACAAAAGGTCATGGTCCAATAAATAGCCGCTTCACTGTCAGCCTCTAATACTTCTTCGACAACAAACTGACAATGGCTCACTTGGGTATAGAGTTCATCAAAATAATTAAGCAAAGTGTCTAGACCTTTTAGCTTGTGCATAGGGTCAACAAATTGAACATCTTGGTGATAGATCTCTTTAAGTAGATGTAAATTATCTACACCTAACTTGCTGTAGGTTGTAATAAAGTTATCTAACCATAAGGTGTTTGCCATGATTTATGCCTTTTAATGTTTACGCTTATAAACTCATTAATTACCAATACGCTAGCGAATGGGTTTTAGATCACAATTGTTTAAAATTAGTTTTTAGTATTGGTGATGAAAAAGCCTGATTAATATCGAAGAAAGCTGATACTCAGGCATAAAAAAAGAGAAGCTTTTATTCTTCTCTTTTGTTTATTTTGCTTTTAATACCTTGTTTTAATTAAGGTTAGTTAATTTTATTAGAAATGCATGAAAAGCTAGGGAATCTGCGATTAAATCACCTTTTCTCAGTCTTTTCAGAAAAAGCGTTAAGCAAGGCATCACTTTGATGTAATCTAGGTACCTTTTGAGAAGGGACAACACAGAGTAGCGCTTTTTCTGAAAGACCCTAAGGGCCTGGTCTAAAAGCCCTATCTTTAAGTTGAGGGTCTTATCAATAGAATAACTATTAAGTTACGCCCCTCGCCAAAAATCTAGAGACTTTTATCCACACGCTGAGGCGGGAGGACTTATTCGCAGGCTCCCTAGTAAATGAGTTTTCCTAGGGGGTTAAGCAATTTAGAAAAGCCCTGAGTAAAGTGAAGAGCATCACTGACTAGGGTTAAACATATGCAGCCATCTTGCGTAATAGGTGAATGGGTATGTGCTTTATCTAACCAGATGAAATCTCCCTTTTGATATGTGCCCATATCGTCTTCAAAACTACCTTCTAATAAGAGAGTGATTTCTATACCAGTATGAGTATGCTGGGGAATTTGCCCGCCTTTATCTATTTTGAGAAGACTTAAACGCCTTTCATCATCATTGAATTGAAAGCGAGTTCGTGAAACTTTACCAACCCCCTGCCACGGTGCTGCATCTAAAGAACTTAGCGCTCTGGGAAGAGGTAAATGACCGTCTTTGTGGCTAATGATCTTTTGATTTTGTTCGGAATGAGCGGGCTCTATATCTTCATACATTTCTTGGTTCGGGACGCTTTCTTCAATCATGCTCTCATCGAGAGGTAGCGACATTATTTCATCAATCATATTTTTAGATAAGCTAGAGTCGAATGCTTGATGAGTGCATGGATCAAAACTGTCCATTATGTCTTGCTCAAAGGCTTTTTCAGCGGCTATTTCTGTTAGTTGATTAACCTCTCTTTGGCACTGTTCACACATTTCAATGTGGCTAGACACTATGATGGCAATAGATGGGTCAAGATCCCCTTGGATAAAGGCGCGTAAAACAGCTTGAGTAGGGTGTTGTTTAATCATGGTCTCTATCTCCCATTTGCTGTTTTAATTTTGAAAGTGCAAGTCGCAGGCGTGATTTTACCGTGCCTAAAGGAATACCCAATTGTTTGGCTATTTGTTCTTGGGTGAGTTCTTGGTAATAAACCCCTTTAATGATGGACTGTTGAGCAAGAGGCAAAGAGTCGATACATCTCAAAACTTTTTCATTAAGCAGATGATCTTTAAATTCAGAGTCATCGGATAGCTCTTCTGTTAAGTCAGATGGCCATATATCATCTGAAAGGGAAATATTATCCTTGTGTTTCATTTTTCTGAGAGTGTCAAAGCAAGTGTTACGCATTAGGGTATAAACCCATGTAGTGGCTGCGCCCTTACTAGCTTCAAAAAGGTGGGCTTTCTTCCAAACTAATGACATGGTGTCTTGAACGAGTTCATTCGCCATTGCTTCATTATTTAGTTTACTGATGCCAAATCGCTTTATTTTTGGCGCAAAGAAATTAAATAGCTCAGTGAAGGCTTTTTTATCCCTTTGCTTTGCAACTGAGTTTAGCCAGCAACAAAGTTCTGTTGATAATTGGGGTGGGGTAGCGATGCTATCGTCCTTATATTTCCCAAAAGTCTTTATGCTAGTGTGCATATTAAATCAGCCATAGTGATCATTTATAGTCTAATACGTAATCAATGAAAATAAGGTTCACTTTCTTATGAATTATTTCCTTGAATATAGGTTGTCAAAAAAGTAGTCAATGATGACAAACTGTCTGGTTGTATAAAATGTGCCTTGACCTTATGTGGTACAGGTAAAACTTCAAGCAGTCTTGCATTAACCCAGTGAGCACTTTCAAAGTGTGGAATTGGGTAAAGTAGGTTTAAATCCTGATATTGATAAAACAGCTCTTTCAGTGTGGCGACTAATATTGGCTTCGGCGGCACAGGTTCTGAAATTGAGCTTGTAGGCCAATGTGGTCTTGGTAAGCAATCGCCTAAAAGTAGTCCATCATCTTGATAGTGAAAGCTTTGTAAGCTCACTAAAAACTCTCCTTCAACATCAATCAAGAGAACGCCATCATCTCCTTGATCAAAGTCCACTACTTTTACCAAGGTCCCCCAATGAGAAACTGGGGTATTTGATTCTTGTACTTCTGTGTCATTTTTTACAGGGTTAGGAAACGCAATCACAAAGCCACGACTTTCTAATGACGCCATTACCATAGTGAGGTACTTAGCCTCGAAGATTCTTAACTTTTGTCTTCCTTTTGGTAATAGGAAGACATGCAAAGGAAAAATCGGCATATCTGTAATTGGTACAGAAGAGTTGGTTAACTGTGGTGTTAGCATAAGTAATTTGACACTTTAATAGGTTTTAATCTTTATACGAGTGTCGAGCGCAAAGGGATCACTTTTACACAGCCTGAATTTAAAGAAGCCTAGCCTAATGAATGTGACACCTTGCTAATGATTGAGGTGAAGAGAAAAGCCTGTAGAATTCTTAGTTAAGGATATGAGAACTAACTTTAAGCATAAGGAAATCACTTGGATATCAAAATACGACATTTAGAAAAAGTCGATGCACCCGCATTAAGAGACATCTATCGCCATACCAGCGTGACGGAAAATACCTCCCAACTACCTTATTTGAATTCTGAAACAATTGATGGTTTATTTGAGCGCCCGAATTGCTACAACCTAGTTGCAGAACTGGGCTCTGATGAAGTTGCAGCAAAAATACTAGGCCATGTGTCAATTATGACGTCACATAAAATGCGCATGAAGCATTCTGGTGTTTTGATGATAGCGGTGCACCCTGATGCTCATGGTAAAGGGATTGGTAAAGCCATGTTGGTTGAGATACTCAACCAAGCGGATAACTGGCTTAACCTAGTGCGAATTGAGTTAGAAGTACATGCAGATAATGCTGTAGCCATTGCGCTTTATCAAAAGCTTGGTTTTGAAATAGAAGGTGAAAAGCGTTTTAGTATTTTTAAAGATGGTAGGTTATCCAGCCTCTTGATAATGGCAAGAATTCGCCCTGATTTTAAACCCTAGCCAATGAGCAAGCTTATTGAATAAAAAGTGAAAAGGTTAAACTTGTAAGAATTAAAGGAAGGTATGTGTTAGATAAGTTAGAAGAGGGTATACGCCCTTTGGTTGAAGATTTTATTAGTGCTGGTAAGCCTTGCTCCAGTGAGCTTAGTATTAAAGACAGGCGAGCTGGGTATATAGCGAGCACTTCTCTTGCTGGTACCGCGCCACAGCTATTTGCTGAATATGAAATAAGGCTAAATGGGATTAATATGAAGATCTATCAGCCACTAGATGGGACGGATCTACCGCTGTGCATCTATTTTCATGGCGGCTGTTTTGTTAGCGGTGGTTTTTTAACGCACGACCCGCAATTAAGGGAGTTAGCGCATCAGTCTGGCTGTATTTTTGTTTGCATTGAGTATCGCTTAGCTCCGGAACATATCTATCCAGTAGCCCATGATGATGCTTATTTCGGTTCTCTAGCGATTAAAGAGCATGCTCGAAGAATTGGTGGAAGCGCAAATGAAATTAGTTTTATGGGTGATAGTGCTGGTGGTCATCTTGCTCTTATTACAGCGCTTCGTTTGAAAAATAAGGCCGATTGGTTACCGAATAAATTAGCGTTAATTTATCCTATGCTAGACCCAAAAGGATTATCTCCTAGCTATGCTGCAAATGGCTCTGATTACATAATTACGAGCAAAATGCTGCTTTCTGGTTTTGAGCTTTATTTGGGGGATGCTGATTATGATGAACAAGACTCTGAATTAAATGTTTTAATGAGTGCTAAGTTTGAAGGCTTACCTCCTACTTATATAGTAACTGCAGAATATGATCCTTTATTGGATGAAGGTTTGCTTTTATCTGAACGTTTAAAAGTCTCGGGTGTGGAAGTGAAAAGTGAAACCTATCCTGGTGTTATTCATGGTTTCTTCCAACTCTCTGGGGTGAGTAAGTCTGCTGTTAACTGTATTCACTCTTTGTCTGAATGGATAAGCGAATACTAGGCCGTATTTCGCCTTATGACTTAATGAGGACATAATGCAAGATTTTGAAAAACTAATAAAAATAGTAAAACGAAAGAGTGCTTTAGATCAGGGAAATACTTGGTCAAATGGCTCTTCGACCTATTTAGAAGAAATTAAAAAAGAAGTTGATGAAGTTATTGAAGAAATGCCTAAGCAGCGAGACTGTTATTTGGAAGATGAATTAGCAGATGTGCTATGGGATTATCTGAATGTTTTACAGGCGATCGAACAAGAAAGAGGTATTAGCATTGATTCAGTATTGGCACGAGCCTGCCATAAATATGAAGAGCGCATTTCTGGCTTAGAATCAGGTAAGACGTGGGCAGAGATTAAGCAGAATCAAAAATTGGTATTAGCTAAAGAGCAAGCTGAGTCACTCATTTTATCATAGTGTGATCTCAAGTTTGTTGGGGAATAAAATTTCTACTTATTGCTCAAGGAGGGACTAAAATGTCAGAAAATCCAGTTTTAGAAGTGGCTATATTAGATGTGAAACCGGATCAAAGTGAAAGTTTTGAATTGGCTTTTGCTAAAGCTCAGACCATTATTATTGGCATGCCTGGTTATCTTTCTCACCAATTACAGCGATGTATTGAAAACCCTAATCGATACCTTTTATTAGTTAATTGGCAGACCCTTGAAGATCACCAAGTAGGTTTTCGTGAGTCTTCCGAGTATCAAGAATGGAGGTCACTATTACATCACTTTTATGACCCTTTTCCTGTGGTTGAACACTATCAAGGTCTTTATGCAGGAGCGGTAGAATGAAGTTAGAGTTGCTAAATGAGAAGCACCTGACAGCCTTGATGGATTTTGAGCTTGAGAATCGTCTTTATTTTGAAAGTTTGATTGCCTCGCGAGGCAATGATTTTTATCGACGGCCTGTGGTGCTTGCTCATATTAGAGACCTAGTATCTGACTATGATGCAGGAGAAAAACTATCTTGTTTAGTAATTCAAGATGATGAGGTGATTGCTAGGGCGAATATCAAAGATATTGATGATGAGGTTTCGACAGCAGAAGTTGGCTATCGTGTGGCCGAGTCTGCAATAGGTAAAGGTGTTGCCAGTTTTGCGCTAGCCAGTTTGATTGAACTTGCTAAGACTCAGTTAGGGCTTAAAAGCTTAACTGCTTGGGTAATGAGTAATAATCCAGCTTCAGCTAGAGTGCTGGAAAAGCAAGGGTTTGTTGAGCAAGAAAGCATACAGAATCATTATTGTTTTAACAGGCGTTATCTTGCTTGTACCCAATATCGACTCAACTTAGATCGTTAATTTATTGTAAATAAAAAAGCCCAGGAAAACTGGGCTTAAATCGCATCTAGATTAAAAGTTTGCACTATTAATGTTTATGGTGGTGGTGTTCGTGATGATGTTCCTCAATATTTTCATCATGGATTTCAGGGTCTTGCTCGTACCTTACTCCCATATCTTGTCGTATTTCATCCAAGGTTTGAACCAAGTCTAGACTATGCTGCCAAGTGAAATTAGGGCTTTGAATGAGCTCTTCTTCTAAACAGCGATTTACTTCATCAACTTCAAATTGATAGCCCATGCCTGGGAAATCAAAAGCCACCGCTCTTTCATTATTGTCTTTTGAAATCAAGCGGCAGGACTTGGCTTTATGCCACTCTGTATCGATTTCAATATAGCCTTTACTACCTGATAGAACCGCTCTATTCGGAGAGTGGGAAATAATAGAAGACTCTAGAGAGGCGAGTGCACCATTATCCCAACCTAGTAGCATTTGATTAAGCACATCTACATCGGTTTCATTTAAGATGGCTTGGTTTTGAACAAAATCTGGTTTACCCCAGAATAGTTGAGCTAAAAAGACTGGGTAAATTCCCACATCGAGTAAGGCACCACCACCGAGTTTTAGGTTATTAACCCTATGTTCTGGGTCTGTTGGAGCAACAAAGCATAGGCTTGCTTGAATGCTATTTAACTGACCAATCTCTTCATCAGCAACCCAGTCAATTACTTGTTCAATAACAGGGTTAAAGCGAGTCCACATAGCCTCCATTACAAACACTTTGTGCTTCTGGGCTAGGGCATATAGCTCTTGAGCTTGGTACTCATTCATAGCAAAAGGCTTTTCACACAGTACAGCTTTACCGGCAAGAATACAGGCCTTAGTTAGTTCGTAATGATGAACATGGGGCACAGCAATATAGATAACATCGACTTCGTCACTATTAATTAAAGAATAGTAATCTTGCAAGGCTAATTCGATATCAAACTCTGTCGCAAACGCATCAGCAGTATCCTTATTGCGAGAAGCCACTGCTCTTAGTTCTCCTGATTTAGTGAAGGAGAAATCCCTAGCAAAGAGGTGAGCGATTTTACCAGTACCTAAAATGCCCCAACGGAAATTTTTCATAAGTTTCTCCTAATGCGATATCGCAACACACCTTTATAAAGAGTGATGCGATTTGTTACTGCTGTTCGAATTAATTTAAGGCTTGTTCAAGTATCTCGAGTCGACTTTCTAAATCTAGAACCTTGTCTTCAAGGTAGCGAACTTTTTCTTCAAGTCCGGTTTGCTTTTCTGCATCCATTGTTTGTGCTTGTGAACTTGCTTCATTTACATAAGCTGTATTAGTGCTTTGCTTATATTCACTAAAACAATGGATGAAACGTGATTCACGTTTGCCTGGTTCTCTTGCTAACTGTTGAACATAAGTCACACCATTTTTATCTGATAAAGTATGTAAACAACTTTCAACTTCTGCTGAGTTAGAGAATTGGCAAAGACGTCCACTTCGTGATTTTAACTCTCCAGGTGTCTGAGGACCTCGTAATAATAATAAACAAATGATGGCAAACTCTTGTTCGCTAAATTGTCTATCCGAGAACTCAGTATTACAGAACCTGTGTTGAAACTTAGCTGTTCGACTATTGAAGTCTGACGTATCGACAACTAAGGCTTCTTCTATTAAAGCGTCTATAGCTGTTTGAACTTCACCTTGTGAGTAGCTTACAACAGGGCCACGATTAGACTTTTGATTACAAGCATTGGTCAGGGCATTTAAAGATAAAGGATATTGATCAGGAGTAGTAACCTGTTTTTCCATTAGGCTACCAAGAATTCTACTTTGCATATCATCCAGCATAACGATACTCATACTTCATCCTTATGAATTGGTTTCTTGTCTCTCTATTTTATTGTTTTTTAATGAAAAAGGCATTTTTATTAAGAGCAATAAGGTGAGTTTTTCTGGGTTCTTTTCGAAATTTCTAGCGTATTGCGGGTGTCCCGTTTTTAGGTTGAGGTCTGTATTTTCATCACCTGACGTATAGGAATTAAAGAGACGGTCCCAAAAACTTAAGAAGAAACTGTAATTGGAGTTTGCTTCTTTAGCCAATTGAGAGTGATGAATACGGTGCATATCCGGCGTAACAAGAATAAACCTGATGACTTTATCGAGTTTTTTCGGGAGATAGCCATTGGCGTGGTTGAACAAAGCGCTAGAGTTAAGTAAAACGTCAAAAATAATGACGGCTTCGAAAGGGATAGAGAAAACAAAAATAATGGCAGCTTTATAAGCAAGTGATAGTAAAATTTCTGCTGGGTGAAAGCGAACGGCTGTCGTTAAATCTATTTGTGGATCGGTATGATGTACTTGATGAATTCGCCAGAGTAATGGAAATGTATGGCTGGCTCTATGCTGCCAATATATGGCTAGGTCGAGAAGTAATATGGCTAGAATAAGGCTGGCAATAGGCTTGTCAGCAAAAAACTCTAGTCGTAAAAAGGAAGTGTCATTTATGGACAAGGCAAGAGTCGCTAGAAGGATAGGTTGTGCTAACCTTACGACAAAAATATCGATAAAAAAAAGAGACAAATTATGACGCCAGCGACGCCCAATTTGCTCTAGTTTGACTTTAGGTTTGATGCTTTGCCAGGATAAAAAACTTGCAAAGCACAATAGGAAAATCAGTACTCGAAAGTCGTAATCTGTCATGGTGTTTACATCAAACCTTAAGTCGGCTTCTTAAATTAAGAAATTGAAATAATTACTATCTAACTCTTGTAATTATTTAATGTAGATCAATTTTTTTATGCTGGATTTTATGAACTAAATCACTTTTTACTCTACTTAAAAGTTCCGCAATTACATTAAGATTCATCTTATCAAGGTTTTCAAAATGGAAACAGTCGCTACCCATTTGAGCGGGCTGTAACCTTTCTTCAAAGTGACTCAATAATTCTGAATCTGGGATGTATAGGCTTAAATAACCTGATCTTGCTGCTAATCCGAATAGCCCTTCGTGGTCAATTTCAAATAAAGGCATGCCTGATTTTAAACTTAATGTTGCATCAGGAGCGATTAAGCTCATCAATGAGACGATTTCTTCAAAGTCATCCTTTACATGAATGGGCAGTTTTTCGAGATAGTCCTGTAGCATTAAACTGGATGTGAGCGCTTGCATACTAACCTCTCTATCGACATAACATAGCTAAAGGCCTCAAATAATAGGCGCTAAGCCCTTTAAATTAAGGGCATAGCTCAAAATTATGTGATAGAGAGAAGTAATGTTATGAATCTACATTACCTTCAGCAGCCTAGTTAGTGCTTGGTCGAGTTGTTGATAGGAACATCCAAAGTTTAGGCGAATAAAGTTCGGATTGCCAAACTGTTTACCATCAGAAATAGCTACTCCAGCCTTCAAAAAGTATGCCTCAGCATTATCTAAATTAAGGTGTGACACATCTATCCAAGCTAAATAGGTGGCTTCAATTTTACCCATTTTACATTGAGTAGGTGCTAGCCTTTGTTGGATTAAGGCTCTGTTTTTTCTTAGGTATTTTATTAGGTCCTGATGCCAATTTTGGCACTGAGTATAGGCTGCTTTAGTTGCATTAAAAGCTAATAAATTTGGATCTGGCATTATCCCTGAACGGGCGAGATTAAATTTATTTTTTAACGTTAAATTTTGTGTCACGGAATACGCAAGCCCAAGGCCTGCCACATTGTATGTTTTGCTTGGAGCCATAAGTGTAACGGTTCGGCTAGCGGCATCTTGATTGAGGCTAGCAAAAGGAATGTGGGTAATGTCTTCGTCTAAAATCAAATCACAATGAATTTCATCAGATACAACAGTAAGGTCATATTGTTCTGCTAAGGCGTGAATTTGTAGTAATTCATCACGGCTAAATACTGTGCCACCTGGGTTATGTGGGTTACAGAGCAATATAAGTTTGGATTTAGAGTCAGCACAAGCGTCAGCAAACGCCTGCATATCAGGAAGCCAACGATCATTTAGCAGCTGCATGGGAATAGAATGTATTTTTCTATTAGCTAACTCAGCAGCTTTAGTTAAGTGAAAATAAACGGGACCAGGGATAATAACGCCTTCATCTTCTTGAGTGAAAGCACGAACTGCCACATGTAGAGCGCACACTAGACCTGGTAGATAATCAATTTGATTCGCCTTAATATTCCAGTGATAGTTATTTTTTGCATTATCAATAATTGCTTGGTCAAGCTCTGCGTCAGCTCTTGTATAGCCGAAGACGCCATCGCTGACTCGGTCTTGAATGGCTTTGATAATAGGTTCTGGTGAAGCAAAGTCCATATCCGCTACCCACATAGGAATAACATCATTGGGGAATTTATCCCACTTGATACTATGGGTATTGTGTCTATCTTTGGCTTTAATCAGGGTGTTTTCCTGCAAGTGGAAGTCTGACATTGATGGTTTCCTTACAAATTTAGTACGCGGAAAGTTGATGCGTTCAATCGTTAAAAATTAGTTTCCTAGGTGCTTGTTAAAGTTTGATTTGTTAATTTATTTTTGAGAAAACTGAGAATAACTTCTCTCGCCACAATGTGTGGATAATAGATCCTCGTTTTATGGCGAAGAGTGTCATTCAATTTACTGGCTTGTTTGTTTCTGAGCAAGTGTTATAAATTCACTTAACCTTGAAATAAAGGTGATGTCTTGTTCGAAATGAACCACATACTAAAAAAGAAGTTTTGTTGAACATTTAAGCAACTTATCCTAAACCGACATGGACCAATACAAAAAATCCCTTCATAAAAAATGTGTTATCATAAAAATAATTAATAAAAACAAATAGATATTTTATTTATCTATTTTTCATCAAAGAGTCATTAGCTTGACCCTTTTAATCATTACGTCCTAGTATGCGGTTATTGAACGCGCATTTAATAAAAAGGTAATTTGATGCCTAAAGTAGGAATGCCAGAGATTAGAAAGCCTCAATTAATCAAGGCTGCGATAGAAGCGATTGATGAATTAGGCTTTGCCGGAGCGACCGTGAGTGTGATAGGTAAAAAAGCAGGTGTATCTCCTGCTATTATCAATCATTACTTTGGCGGTAAGAATGGCCTCTTAGAAGAAACGATGAAAAGTTTAATTCGTGAGTTTTTTGATATTTTAAATGCTCAATTAGATGCGAAAAAATCTTTTTCATGTAAAGAACAAGTAATAGCAATAGCGAATACTTGTTTTAGCCAATCGCAAACCAGCGCGCAAGCAATGAAGGCTTGGATAGGCTTTTGGGCATCAGCCATGCATACGCAGAACTTAGCCCGATTACAAAAAGTTTATGCACGCCGTCTTAATAGCATCTTGGTTGTCACTTTAAGACAGCATTTTGCAATTGAAGAAGCGCGTCATATTGCTGCTACTTTGGCTGCTTTAATCGATGGCATGTGGTTAAGAAGCTGTTTAGCTGGTGATGAAAAGCACTCTTCGGAAAGTTTGATTGAAGAGTATTTAGAAACTGTTTTTAAATGAAGGATTAGTTAGTAAAAGCGTTAACACGTTAGAAGTACATATAAATACTACTCAATAAATTCGGTTGTATTTTTTAAGCGAGACTTATCTCGATTGAAATACTATCTAAGCCCAATGGGCATAAATAAAGAGGGGAAATTATGTTATCTAAAGTTAGTAAGTCTCTATTTATAACCTCAGCCGTTGCTGTATCAAGTGCAGGTATCGCGGCTGAATGTTCAACAGTTCGTTTCTCAGACGTAGGTTGGACAGATATCACAGCAACCACTGCTGTTGCCTCTGAAGTTCTTCAGGGCCTAGGTTATAAAACCAAAACTCAACTCTTGTCTGTTCCTGTTACTTATACATCTTTAGCCAATGGTGATATTGATGTCTTTCTAGGTAACTGGATGCCAACCATGGAAGCGGATATTGCGCCTTACTTAAAAGCGGGCACAGTTGAAGATTTAAGAGCTAACTTAAAAGGCGCAAAATATACACTTGCAGTAAGTAAAAATGCTTACGATGCTGGCGTTAAAACCTTTGCAGATCTTGCTAAGTTCAAGAAAAAATTCAATGGCCGTATCTATGGTATCGAACCAGGTAATGACGGTAACCGCATAATCCAAGACATGATTAACTCAAATGCGTTCGAATTGAGTGACTTTCAGTTAGTCGAGTCAAGTGAAGCTGGCATGCTTTCTCAAGTTTCGCGTAATACACGTCGTAACAAGTGGATCGCTTTCCTAGGTTGGGCTCCGCACCCAATGAATGCCAACTTCGAAATGGAATATCTAGCGGGTGGTGATGATTACTTTGGCCCTAACTATGGTGGCGCAGATGTACATACCAATGTTCGTAAATCTTATACCACAGAATGTCCAAATGTAGGCAAGTTGCTAACTAACCTTGAGTTCTCTCTAGCAATGGAGAATGAAATCATGGGTGCGATTCTTGATGATGGTAAGAAACCAAGCCTAGCAGCTAAAGAGTGGTTGGCGAAAAACCCAGGTGCTTTAGATGCATGGTTAGATGGAGTTAAAACCCAATCTGGTGGTAACGGCATAAGTGCTGTTAAGAACCATTTAGGTCTTTAATTAAGCATTAGAATAATAATATAAAAATGGCCCAACTTAGAGACTTTAGGTTGGGCCAAGTTTTACAGAGGGTAAGAGAATGAATTTGGCAGAGGTAAGATTATGAACTGGCTTACGGATAATAAAATACCACTCGGAAGCTGGATGGAATCCTTTGTCGATTGGTTGATCGATGTGGCAGGGGTATTTTTTGACTTTTTATCAGAGGTACTAGAAACCCTAATTTTAACCTTGGTAGGTGCAATTGAATGGATGCACCCACTGGCCGTCATTGCCGTTGTTCTTGTTGGAGCTTGGTTCCTACATAGAAGTATTGGCTTATTAGTTTTTATTAGTTTGGCTTTGTTGCTGATTTTGAACTTAGGCTATTGGGTCGAAACAATTCAAACTTTGGTGCTTGTGGTATCAGCAACCTTTATTAGTGTGTTAATTGGTGTGCCTTTAGGAATTGCAGCAGCTCATAGACCTTGGTTATATACCATAATGAGACCAATACTAGACTTGATGCAAACTATCCCGACTTTTGTGTACTTGATTCCAACGCTAATTTTATTTGGTTTAGGTTATGTTCCTGGCCTGATTTCAACCATTATTTTTGCTGTCGCAGCGCCTATTCGTTTGACATATTTAGGGATTAGTAAGGTACCAAATGAGTTAATTGAAGCAGGTTTAGCCTTTGGTTGTACTAAATCTAAGCTGCTTTATAAAGTTGAGTTGCCAGCCGCTATGCCTAACATAATGGCAGGTATTACTCAGTGTATTATGTTATCGCTCTCTATGGTGGTAATCGCAGCACTTGTTGGTGCAGATGGGCTTGGTAAACCAGTTATTCGTGCCTTGAATACAGTGAATATTTCACAAGGTTTTGAAGCAGGCATTGCGATTGTATTAGTGGCAATTATGCTCGATCGAATTTGTAAATCTCCATCTAGCGGTAAAGAGGAATAAGCATGGCTGTTATCAGTATTCAAAACTTAGATGTTGTCTTTGGTGATAATCAAGCGGCTACTTTAAGCTTAATGGATCAAGGTAAAAATCGAGAGCAGATTTTAGGTGAAACCGGCGATGTTGTTGGTGTTCAGAATGCAACGATTGAGGTAAATGAGGGTGAAATTTGTGTCCTCATGGGGTTATCTGGATCAGGTAAATCAACCTTGTTGAGAACATTAAACGGCTTAAATAAAGTTGCTCGTGGTAAGTGTCTTGTTCGTGATGGTGATGAAATGGTTGATATGGCGACTTGTAATGAAGCAACCATGCGACATATGCGTACTCATAGGGTATCTATGGTATTTCAAAGTTTTGCTTTGATGCCATGGTTAACGGTACTTGAAAATGTTGCCTTTGGTCTAGAAATGCAAGGCATGGCAAAGGCTGAACGTTTAGAAAAAGCCATGCAACAGCTAAAAATGGTGAGTTTGGATCAATGGGCAGATAAAAAACCTGATGAACTATCGGGCGGCATGCGCCAACGTGTTGGACTTGCTCGTGCTTTTGCTATGGATACAGATGTACTTTTAATGGATGAGCCTTTTTCAGCACTTGATCCTCTCATCCGTACTCAGTTACAAGATGAGTTGATCGAACTGCAAAAAACGCTAAATAAAACTATTGTTTTCGTAAGTCATGACTTGGACGAAGCGCTAAAAATTGGCACAAAAATCGCAATTATGGAGTCTGCTAATATCATTCAGGAAGATATTCCAGAGCAGATAGTGCTGAACCCAGCGACTCCTTATGTTGAAAAGTTTGTCGCACATACTAACCCGCTGAATGTACTTAAAGGTGACTCTTTGATGACACCGATTGAGAAACTTCAAAATGAAAGTGGTACTTATCAAGCGGAAAAAGGGCTTAACTTTGCATTGTCAGCAGAAGGAAAGCTCGAATCTGTTGATAGCACTGAAGGCTCTCATCTTGTTGTTGATTGGGCTCAAGGACTAGAGATTAATAAACTTGCTTTAGGAAGTGTCGTGCTAGCGCCGTCAGATATTAATATGCGTGATGCGGTAGAAGTGAGATACCAAACACAACAACCTCTTTTATTGCAAAAGGAAGGCTCTGTAGTCGGTGTACTTGGAGATCACGATTTTTACCATGCGCTATTAGGTAAGCATTTTTCATCTAATGATAGTTAATTTCCATTAGGTCATTTTAATGATTCTGAAAAAGCATAAACTTTACGACAAGGTTTATGCTTTTTTTTATGGGGAAATTTAATTGAAGAGGTTAAATGGCCCTATTCAGGAAAGGACATTAAAGTTATTTGGATGGCTATGAAGATAACGAGTGTGCCGTTAAATCTATTTAACCAGCGCCAGAAGCTGGCTTTCTCTAAATATGGTGCTAATAATCTACCAATTAAAGTCAGAGTTAAAAACCATAATACTGATGCACTCACTCCACCCATGATAAATTGGTAGGTGTTGTCCTGCCATTGATTCGCTAAGCTGCCCATTAAGATTAAAGTATCTAGGTAAAAGTGAGGGTTTAGCCAAGTCACAGCCATTGCTGTTGTTAATAATAACCCTAAAGGTAGCTTAGCCTTTGCTTTACTCAGTAAGAGCGCTTCGTTTGCAAAAGATGCTTTAATTCTTGAGAGACCAAAATAGGTTAAAAAGAGTACACCTGCAATTCGAGTTATCTCGAGTAAAATAGGATAAGACTTGATTAGTGCACCAATTCCCAAAGCACCCAGAGAGATAGATAAGGCATCACTTATCATAAAAAGGATAGCAATACTTAGAGCCCAATGTCGCTTTAAAGCCTGCTCTAATAAGAATGCGTTCTGGGCTCCAACTGCAATAATTAAGCCTCCACCTGTAATAAAACCACTGAGAAAAGCTGCGCTCATTTGTTTGCTCCACTAGCTAATGTCAAATGCCATAAGGCTAAAAACCGCTGGAAGAATAACAATAGGCGATATATAAATGTAATTAATATAAATAATGATTAAGTAATAAAACTAATGTTGGGAGCTTATGGATTACAAGGCAATTGAGTGTTTAAGGCAGGTTGTTGAGTCACAAGGATTTGAGAAAGCTGGTGAGGCTTTAGGTTTAACTCAGTCGGCGGTATCACAAAAAATTAAACGTTTAGAACAATCTTATAATAGTGTTTTATTAATCAGGGAAAAGCCACTTAGGTTGACTGATCTAGGTAAGAAGCTAAATATGCATTTTATTAAAGTGCAGTTAATGGAGCAGGCACTTATTCAAGAATCCTATGGTGATAAAAGTCTGCAATGCCTGCCAATAGCGATTAATAATGACAGTTTGGCAACTTGGTTTATTGAAGTAATTAGTGACTTTTCTAAAGAGAAGAGCCGACGCCTACAAACTAAGGTTGCTGATCAAAGCCAAACGCGAGATCTGTTAAAAAAAGGGGAAGTTGTAGCAGCATTGAGTGATGTCGGCTCTTGTGTTGCTGGTGGGCAATCTCTTTATCTTGGGACTATGGAGTATATTTTGGCGGCTAGCCCTGAATTTGTTCATCAATATTTGGGGGAAAAATATAGTCCTAAGGATATACATCATGTTCCCGCACTCATTTTTGATGAAAGTGATCAGCTTTGGTCAAGCTATCAAAATGAAGTACTAGGCCTGAAGGAGCATGCAGGTCCAAGTCATTGGCTACCTTCTACTCAAGGGTTTGTGCATATGCTACTAAGCCATTCTGTATGTGCTTTAGTGCCAAGAATACAGGTTAAGCAGGAATTGAAAGATAAGAGCTTAGTTGAGCTGTTTCCCAATAAGGTGTTAAAAGTGCCGCTTTATTGGCATTGGTGTGGACTTGATTCAGATATTCTAAATGAATTAACAGATACCGTTGTTAAGCAAGCAGGTATGTCTCTAACTTAATGCGCTTTATTCTAGGTTAGTCTCATGAAAGCAAATTTTTCGTATTTATTTTAAAGTGAATTTTGTTAGACTTCCTGCAATCAAACAAAAGGATTCAATATGATTCGTAAATGCTTATTTCCTGTTGCGGGTTATGGCACTCGTTTTTTACCAGCAACCAAATCTATGCCCAAAGAAATGCTACCAATTGTTAATAAGCCTTTGGTGCAATATGGTGTTGAGGAAGCCGCTCAAGCAGGACTCAATAATGTGACCTTTGTCACGGGTCGTGGTAAACGTGCTATTGCTGATCACTTTGATACAAGTTACGAATTAGAGCATCAAATTGCAGGAACTAGTAAAGAAGAATATCTAGTGGATATTCGTCACTTGATTAATAATGTAAATTTTTCATATATTCGTCAAAATCAAATGCTAGGTTTAGGTCATGCAATTTTAACGGGAGAACCACTGATTGGCGAAGAAGCCTTTGGGGTTGTGCTTGCTGATGACCTTTGTATTATGGAAGAAGAGAGTCAAGAGGGTGTTTTAGAGCAGATGGTTAAGCTCTATAATCAATTTCGCTGTTCGATTGTGGCAATTGAAGAAGTACCTGCTGACGAAGTTAATAAATATGGTGTGATCGCCGGAGAGAGTATGGGTGACGGTTTATATCGAGTCACTGATATGGTTGAAAAGCCTGCAATTGATGAAGCTCCTTCTAACCTGGCTATTATTGGGCGATATATCTTAACACCAGATATTTTTGAAAAGCTAAAAACGACACCACCAGGGCGTAATGGTGAGGTGCAAATTACAGATGCACTTATGCAGCAGGCCAAAGAAGGCTGTGTGATGGCTTATAAATTTAAAGGTCGACGTTTTGATTGCGGTAGTGTGGATGGCTTTGTTGAAGCCACTAACTATTGTTATGAAAACCTCTATAAGCGCAAATAAGTTTAGAATAAAAAAAACCAGCATTTAGCTGGTTTTTTTTGCTTTCTAATAAGGCTTGTAACCCATTAGAAGTGTTTATTAAGAACAGGTAATAGGCTCTTGAATAAACGTGGGTTTGCGCATAAAACAGTATCATTCACACTTGGTGAGCCTTGGAAATCAGAAAATAGGCAGCCAGCTTCTTTCGCGATGAATAGTGGCGCTTGTGTTTCCCAATCATATAATTTCATCGCCCATACTGCATCAAGTTTACCTGCAGCAACGTTAGCAAGCATAAGCGCTGGGCAGTCTTGCATCATAACGCGTGCGCCTTTTTCAGCAACTTCTTTTAGTGTATTGAACTGGCTAGTAATTTGGCTAGAAAGTTTATCAGTACCTGGGAATTGGCTACCAAGTGTACTGTTCTCAATAGAACCAATTGATGATGTGCGAATACGTGAGTTGTTTAAATAAGCACCACGACCTTTACTGGCGTAAAACTCATCACGGGTTGATGAATTGATCAGAAGTGCATGCTCAACTTTTCCATTTTCAACATAGCTTATTGTTAGTGCATGGCCTGAAAGGTTGCGAGAAAATAGGTGTTGACCTTGAATTGCATCAATAATCCACTCACCTTTTTCGCCTGTTTGCACTTCACCTTGCAAGCGAGTTGTAATGGTCTCTGTTGGGTATGCTTTTGCTAAAGTGTGAACAATTGTTTTTTCAGCACCAATACAAATATCTTTGTATGCTTGTTCAGGGTTTTGTCCCTGTTCTTTATCAAACAAGATTTTCTCTTGTACGTGGAGGATAAAATCAACTGCAGCGCGAGCTGCTTTTAGAGCGACATTAATTCGAGGTTGCATACAATACCATTACATTTAAAAGAGACGTCAGAAGACCTGAAGTCAATAAGCTATCGGAAAAGTGTTAAAGAGCGTTTCAGCCGAATTTTGTGAGTTAAATAAGCTCAAAGTGAAAGGCAGAAAGATGGCGCGGATTCTATCCGATTATGGCGTCTATGACTAGGGTGTTTTGTTTAAAAATTAAACAATGCAAGGTTTAATTTCATTTAGTCATTGCTTACTCAAGTAAGATGATCTGCTATTATGCCTAGGGAAGCTGCGAATAAATCCTTCCGTCTCAGCGTGTGAATAAAACGCCTGAGATTTAAGGCGAGAGTTACAACTAATAGTTACTCTATTGATAAGGCTCTCAACTTACTAGATAAGGCTTTTAGGGCACGTCCTTCGGGTCTTTCATGTGTTGTCCCTTCTTGAAAGGTGCCTACATTACGTCAAAGTGACGCCTTGTTCGACACTTTTTCTGAGAAGACTGAGAAGAGGTGACTTAATCGAAGCTTCCCTGCAAAATGTCATCAAATTTAATTGATTGAAAGTCATCCAGTGAAAAGAGCATATTTCTAAATGAATAAGGTACGTATTGTATTAGTTAACACTTCCCATCCAGGTAATATTGGCGCAGCAGCTAGAGCAATGAAAAATATGGGGCTAGCTAGACTGTATCTTGTTGCACCGAAAGTTTTTCCAAGTGATGAAGCTAATAGTCGAGCGTCAGGTGCGACTGACATTTTAGAAAATGCTGTTGTTGTAGATACATTGGAAGAAGCTATTGCAGACTGCCAGTTAGTAGTCGGTACAAGTGCTAGAGAAAGGCATATCCCTTGGCCTTTAGTTGATCCTAGACAAGCAGCAGATATGGTTCATGAAGAAAGTTTAGAGTCCGCATTTGTATTTGGTCGTGAGGACAGGGGGCTAACAAATGAGGAGTTACAACGCTGTCATTATCATGTTCATATCCCTTCTGTAGAAAGTTTTAGTTCTTTAAATTTAGGGGCTGCAGTACAAGTGATTGCTTACGAACTTCGAATGCGCCTTCTTGCACAGAAGGATGCACCTATTGTTGCTTCTAAATGGGATGTACCAGCAGCAACGAGTGAGCAACTTGATCATATGTTAACTCATTTGGAATCCGTATTATCTAAAACCGAATTTTTAGATCCTAAAGCACCGCGACAAGCTATGACGCGTTTTAGGCGTCTATTTCAGCGTGCTCAGTTGGATCAACAAGAGGTGGGTATGTTAAGAGGTGTATTAACTTCAGTAGATAAACTAGACGAAAAGAAAAACTAAATGCGTGATGTAGAATAAACTTTGCACTCTAAATTAATGATTAAAAAAGGCGCTCAAAGCGCCTTTTTTAATCATTTACAAAGAATGAGTACTTATTTTACTTTCGTTTCAGGGCGACCTTCTTGTTGCCAATGAGTGTGAAACTTTTCACCTCTTGACGAGTCTGCTCTTTCATAGGTATGAGCGCCGAAGTAATCTCTTTGTGCCTGTAAGAGGTTTGCTGGCAATACTTCAGAGCGATAACCATCAAAATAAGCAAGCGCAGAAAAGAAAGTTGGTGCTGGAATCCCTGACTGTGCAGCTAAAACAACTGAGTTTCTTAAACCTACTTGTCTTTCTTCTAATTGATCTGCGAAGTAATCAGACAGTAACAGATTATCCAGTTCAGGCTCTTCAGTAAAAGCGTCTGCAATTTTCTGCAAGAAAGAAGCGCGAATAATACAGCCGCCACGCCAAATCTTTGCGATATCGACAAAATTGAGCTTCCAATCATACTCAGCTTGAGCTGCGCGCATAATTTGAAAACCTTGAGCGTAAGCGCAAATTTTTGCACTGTAGAGTGCATCATGAATACTGGCTTCAACATGTTCAGTATTAACGTCCGCAAGGTCTGTAATACCCACAAGAGTACTTGCTGCTTGGTATCTCTGGCTTGTTAATGTACTCAACGCTCTTGAGTAAACGGCTTCACTGATAATGCCCGCTGGGACACCCATTTGAGTTGCACTAATGGCTGTCCAACGCCCTGTTCCTTTTTGACCGGCACTATCTAATATCAGGTCAACCAGAGGTTCTCCTGTTTTGATATCATCCTGTTGCAAGATATCTGCCGTAATTTCTACTAGGTAACTGTTTAAAACCCCTTGGTTCCACTTTTCAAATAGTTTGCCTATTTGTTTCGGACTATAGCCTAAGATGGAGCGAAGAAGATGGTAGGCTTCACATATAAGCTGCATATCGGCATACTCGATACCATTATGAACCATTTTTACATAGTGTCCCGCACCATTCGGCCCAAGGTATGCGGTACAAGGCTCCCCATCAAAAATCGGCTTGCCAGGTGTTCTGGTTTCGATTGGTTTACCGTCTTCATCCACCTTAGCGGATACAGCTTCCCACATAGGCTTTAAGTATTGCCAAGATTCCGCGTCACCACCTGGCATTAAAGATGGGCCGAAACGTGCTCCAACTTCACCACCTGATACTGCTGTTCCGAAAAACTTTAGCTGATGTTTATATTCTGCTTCACGACGAATGGTATCCGTCCACTGACTATTGCCACAGTCAACAACGATATCATTTGGTTCTAGTCCTGCTTGAATTAAGTTTCGACAAACATCATCAACAGGTTGGCCTGCTGGAACCAAAAGAACTATCACTCTTGGTGTGACTAGATGACCAAGCATTTCTTTAAGAGAATCACAGCCAATGATTCTTGCTTTTTCTACATCTGCTGGACGTTCAGCAATTTCACTTGAAAGTACATCCTCTACTTTCTTAGTGTCTAGATCGAAGCCTGCAACACGATAGCCATGATCGGCTAAATTGAGGGCAAGATTTTTGCCCATAACACCTAATCCAATAAATCCTATATTGCAGTCCTGAATCATATTAACCATAAATTTTGATCTACTTTGTGTGGGGGGAGGGGGATTCAGGTGCAAATTTTACCACGAAGATGTGGTGATATACGTCATATATCAGGGCATGAAATGAAAAAAACTTAATTTAAGTTAAATTTTAAGAATTTAAGCGATTTTAGTAACTAAATGCTGACTTTTTGGTCAGAAAAAAGGTAATAAAACATCAAAAGTATAAAAATCATATAAACCAAGCCACAAAAGTAATAAAACAACAAAAATGTAAAAAATATGAGTTATAAAAATTATTTTTGATAAATATATTGATCTTTAGATAATTGCCAAATTCTAATATTGATATTATAAAGCTATATAAATCATATGGTTACATTTGGATTACATTTTTCTTGTAGGTGCTGAAATAAAATAACAAATTGATCTAACAATATTTTTTTTTATATTGATTTGTTACTATAAAAATCAATAGGCATCAGCACATTAAAAAGACGAACTAAGATTCGTTAAGTTCATAGAGGAAAACTAAAAATGAGTTCGGCAACTGAGCTTCCAAAGATTCAAAAAAACCTAAATACGCCGGCGCTTGTTGAGCAAGCATTGGCAAATGGAGAAGGGCAACTAGCAGATAATGGCGCTTTAGTCGTTGAAACTGGTGCTCGTACTGGTCGTTCTCCGATGGATCGTTTTATTGTTGAAGAAGCGTCTAGTAAAGATTCCATACATTGGGGACCTGTAAACCGCCCTTTCTCTGAAGCAAAGTTTGCTCCATTGTGGGAACGTGTAGAAACTTATTTAAATGCTAAAAACTCTTATGAATCCAATATTCATGTTGGTGCTGGTGATGAGCATTATTTACCCGTAATTATGCGTACCGAAACTGCATGGCATCATTTGTTTGGACGTAATCTATTTATTCGTCCGGAGACTTATAACCCAGCGTCTAAAGGTGAATGGCAAATTATTAATGCACCAGGCTTTGTATGTGAGCCTGAGCGTGATGGTACTAACTCTGATGGTTGCGTTATTCTGAACTTTGCAGCAAAAAAAGTTTTGATAGCTGGTATGCGTTATGCCGGTGAAATGAAAAAAGCGATGTTCTCTGTGCAAAACTATTTGTTACCAGCAAAAGATGTATTACCTATGCATTGTGCTGCTAACGTAGGTGCTGATGACGATGTTACTCTATTCTTTGGTTTATCTGGCACAGGTAAAACAACGTTATCAGCTGATCCTGAGCGCTTTTTGATAGGTGATGATGAGCATGGTTGGGGTAAAGATACTGTTTTCAATATTGAAGGCGGTTGCTACGCAAAATGTATTGACCTTTCTGAGAAAAATGAACCTCTTATTTGGAAAGCAATTAAATTTGGCACCATAGTAGAGAATGTCGTATTAGATAAAGAGTCTCGTGTGGCAGATTACGCTGATACTTCTCTTACCCAAAATAGCCGTGCTGGATACCCTCGTGAACATATTGAAAAACGTGCTGCTGGTAACCGTGCCGGTGAGCCAAATGCGATTATCTTTTTAACATGTGATTTGACAGGTGTATTACCTCCAGTATCTGTTTTGACAAAAGAAGCTGCGGCATATCATTTCCTTAGCGGTTATACAGCTTTGGTTGGTTCAACAGAAATGGGTGCAGGTAGCGGCATTAAATCGACTTTCTCTACTTGTTTTGGTGCACCTTTCTTCCCTCGTGCTGCTCACGTATATGCTGAGCTATTAATTAAGCGCATTGAAGAGTTCGGCAGTAAAGTTTACCTAGTAAATACAGGTTGGACCGGTGGTGCTCATGGTAAAGGTGGTAAGCGTTTTAGCATTCCAACGACACGTGCTGTTATCTCTGCGATTCAAACTGGCGCTCTAGAAAATGCTGAATTAGAGCAACTAGATAAGCTTAATCTTGCTGTCCCTAAGCAGGTTGAAGGCGTTGACTCTGTATTATTAAACCCAAGAAACACTTGGGAAGATAAAGCAGCCTATGACGCACAAGCACAAGATTTGATTGGCCAGTTTGTTGATAACTTTACTAAGTTTGAAGGTGTTTCTGACAGCATTCTTGCTGCTGGACCGACTCGTTAATGACGTTTTATGCTTAATCAGTTCAATGATTAACGAAAAAAGCCGCTTTAGCGGCTTTTTTCGTTATTAATCGCGCTAAATGGTCTAGTGGTCGTCACCTGCTTGAGTTAGTCTAGATTGATGTTTATTGATAGCCATTGCCATTTAGACTTTATTGATTTTGAGCCAGACCTTGATCTTGTCATTGCGCGAGCTTATGCCGAAAATGTACAAGCCTTTGTTGTGCCATCAATAAGTTACCAAAGTTGGCAGAGAGTCTGTGAGTTAAAAACTGCTCGTTCTTCTATCCGAGCTGCATATGGTATTCACCCTTATTTTTTGGCTCAGGAAAAGTTTGCAAACTTAGATTTTTTAGAAGCGTTTGCCGCTGAAAATGGTGCCATTGCGATTGGTGAGATAGGACTTGATTATTGGCCTGGAAGTGTCAATCATGAGATCCAAAAGCGCTTTTTACTTAGGCAGTTAGACATCGCGCAAAACTTACATTTGCCTGTGATTCTTCATGCGAGAAAAAGCTATGACGAATTATTACTTATATTGAAAAAGTACTCATTAGTTGGTGGCATTCTTCATGCTTTTACTGGCAGTGAAGTGCAAGCGAAACGTTTTATAGAGCAAGGTTTGTTATTAGGTATTGGTGGTAGTGTAACTTACCCAAGAGCTCAGAAAACTAGACGTATGTTAAAAGGTCTATCGGATCAGCACTTTGTTTTAGAAACTGACTCTCCGGATATGCCACTGTCTGGTTTGCAAGGCTTGCGAAATGAACCTGTCAATATTACTAAAGTTGCTCATGTTATTGCTGAACTGAGAGAACAAGAAGTGAGTGAGATAGCAGATTATACATCTGTTAATATTATGAAATTGTTTAAAAACTGGAATTAGAGGAAAGTAGACTTGCCTAACGAAAAAGACATCAATGCCCCAATTAAGATCTTATTGCTAGGTAGCGATACTAATATTGGTGAAGAGCTTATAAGCTTTTCCGAAGAACTTGCTGAGTTTTCTTTGACTTCTTTAACTCAAGAAAGCTTCTATCAGACTCAATTCTCAGTTGATAGCTTTAATAAGTATGATGTTGTACTTGATGCGTTAAGTATAGGTGCAAATACAGACGACTTCGCTCAAATAAAAGCCTGTAACCATATGCTGCAAGATGCTGACGTTAGCATGTTTATGCTAAGTAGTGTTGAAGTCTTTTCTGGCGATAAGGGGACAGCGTATGACGAGAATGAGGAACCCGACGCGAAATCTACTAAAGGACAGCAGCTTGCTGAAATTGAACAACTGGTTTTAAGTGATAGTAATAATATTGTGCTTAGGAGTGGTTGGCTGTTTGGTTGTAAACAGCAAGATTTTGTTGCCAGTACATTAGCTAAATTAAAACTTGGCGAACCTGTCTTACTTGAGGATGATTTGCTTGGTAATCCAACTCCTATCTCAGATTTAGTGAGGGTTGCATTCTCTTTGATTAAGCAAAGGCATTTTGGGGCTAAAAACTCAGGCGTTTACCACTACTCTTGTGCTGAAGACATTAGCTGGTTTGGTTTTGGGGAAGCTGTATTAACTAATGCATCTCAATTTAATATTCAATTTCAAGCAAGCTTACAATCAACGAATTCTAGTGAAGCTGAAGTCACAGATTTAACGCTATTAAGAAAACAATCTCTTTCTTGTCGTAAAATTTTTAACCATTTTGGGGTAAAGCAGCGACCTTGGCGAGCAAGTTTAAGGAACTTAGTGAAAGATCTTTATCAAATGAATTAGTTCTGGCAGACTGAAACTGAACCATTAAGAACGAATAACGGGGCGTTAAAGGTGTATAAAATAAATCATAAAATGATATTTATTAGTATATTAACCCAGATGGCATTTGGTTTTTTCTGGTTAACTGCTGCACCAACTCCACTTATTTCGATTCAACCTGATATTAGCTTAGCATTAACTGCTTTAGCTTGTGTTGTGTCATTTGTTTATTTTTATGCTTGGTTAATCAGTAGGTTACGTTCAAGCTCTCGTTGGGAGATGGGAGCTGTTGCTATTTCATTATGGCTTTTTTGCGTATTACCTAATGTTGTAATTACTCATTTATTGTTTGATTTATCATTAGATGTACAAATTTATACTCTAGCTTTTAGTGCTGTTGCTACTTTGCTGAATGCTATTATTCTTCCCTTTTCGCGTTCATCTCGGTCAATTTTTAAAGGTTGATCCTGAGGACAAACCTAAAAAAACCAGCTTTTAGCTGGTTTTTTTAGGTTTAAAAATTTAGCTAGGAGCTAAACCAGATCTGAAAATTCATTATCGACATCTAAGTCAACAGGGTTAAGATACCCCGGCATCTTAATTGCGTCAGCGCTCATTTCGAGATCATATCCAGAAAGCACATCCTTACCAAAATGATAAATGGGTTGGCTTTCTCCGTGGATAGCTGCTTGATGATAGTCTTGAGCCGCTTCTTTAGTTTTAACAAGCTTTGATTGATAACTTTCTAAGCTTGCCTTGTCATAGCGTTTCTCAAGCATTTCCATGGTTTTCTTCGGTGATAGAAGTACGGCAGTGCCATTATTACCACCAAAGCCTTTTGAGTTTAATAATGCACCTTGGAAGTGGTCTTTGCCATAAACTTCATGTTTAAGCTGGAACTTCAGCCCATCAGTATAAACATCATCTGCGATACTTTGAGTGGTTGTGAAGCCTGGTAAAATACCATGTTCCCAAACACCTAATGATAAGTGAAGTTGGTCACCACCTGCTGTCCCTTGAGAATGGCCAATAAAAGCTTTCATTGCCGTTACTGGTATATTCTCTGCATTAAAGCTTGTTGCTACTTGGCTTAAGACATGGGATTCGGTGATTCTGTTTTGAGGTGTACTTGTACCATGAGCTTGAATGAAAGTATGGTTTTTCAAACCATCTTCGCCAATGATTTTTTGTAAATACGCCATGGCTTTGCCCATGGTCAGATAGTTACCAATACCTGGTGCTGAAATGGACTTCTTATGGCCATCTGCATAAGCGTAAACGGCTGGCACTGAACCAAATATTTGTGCTCCAAGCTCTATTGCTAGGGCATCATCCATTAGAAGTGTCCACTGGCTAGATTCACCGATAGTGAAGCCAACATTATTACCAAAAGGACGACAGCTGCGAGTATGATCAGGTTCTTTCTGATCTTTGATTGCATCAAGCGCTAGGAGAGCACTGTCTTCAGCTAATGCTCCCATAGTCCTAAAGCCTTCAATTACTTCTGGCGTGATAGGTGCGTCACTGCCACCGACAATAGCAACGCGTGTTTTACCTGACTTGATACCTTCAACCGCTTTTTCTAAGTTGAAAAAATAAGTAGCACAGGCACCAATAGAGGTTCCTATTGAACCCACACTGCCTAATACATAAGCGTTAACGAAATCTGCAGGCATTTGAGCATAACCTAATGGTAAATGCTTAGAGGTAGTGCGCTTACCTATAAGAGCAGATTTCAGCATACCACCAAAACCTAAATCATCCATTTGACCAATAGAGTTAGCTGCATAAACAGCGACCTGGTCAGGCGCAACAGTATCTCTAATTGTTTGCCATGGAATACCGCTACTAGACAAGGCATCTGAAGCGCCGTAAACCGTCATTTGCAAGCCACGTGGATGGTTGCGAGATTGATATAGCTTGGCTGGGTCAAAGCCTGTTGGCAACTGACCTGCTGCTTTGACACTTAATGATTTGCTGTCCTTAACAAAGGCTTCCAAATTACCATTTATAACGACTTCACTAAGATTATCTGACAGTGCTTTAACCTGCCATTGTGAAGGAAGGTCATCAGGAATAGAGCGAGTTTTAATAGTGAAGCTAATGCTTTCACCTTCTGTGTTAGGTAATAAAGAAGTGCTTTTATGAATATTGACTTTGTCGACATCAAATAGAGAAGGATGAATTCTTCTTATTAAGGTTTTTGTTAAAACCTCATCACTGATGATATCTAATAGTTCTTCAGGCGTATTCGTTTGAACATCACCTTTATACCAATGACCATGATGGAAATGAGCGGTATTAGTAAGCGTAGCTAGATCTAATAATACCTCTTGCTGGATTGATTTAGGTAATAAGTCAAAAACAATACGGCGGTATGCTTGGTGTGAAGATGTGCGACCAGCCGGGTTAATTCCGCCAAATCCAACAATAACAGGTAAACGTGCCAATTCAATTTCCTCGATTCAAATATGAATTAAAGTGGTGTCATTGTAATAAAGCCGATAATGCTTAGCCACCTTGAATTCAAAAATAAGTTAATGAATTTAATGGTTTATAATTCACCTGTATTTGTCTTTTTGTCTGTTATGTTTTTAGGTTATTTGGCTGTGCTTACCTTTTCAATTTCCTGATCAAAGCGTGCTAGCTTGTTATAGCTAATAAGAGATTTTATTTCTTCAACATAAGCTTGGCCTCGTTGTGAATAAGATAGCAAGCCTGATACCAGATCTACTCCAGTAATGTTTTTGTTTTCTTCTCTGAGTTTTGCGCGCTCTTTTCTTAGCGATCTATAAGCTGCATTTGAGTTTAAATTATCGATATAAGCATAAACAGACTCTCTAGCGCTTTTAAATTTTTGTACTTCATGGTCTGCATCTTCATCACGAGATTCTGGTACTAAGCCACAGCCTATTTTAAAGCACCATTGCCCAAAATAATTATTACCTTTTAGTGCGAAACGTGAAGTCCCCCAAGCGGACTCATTTGCCGCTTGAGCTAAAACAAGGGATTCAGGAATGATATCTAGGTGAGGATATAACTCAGCTAGGTTTTCTGGCGTATAAACACCGACTTTTTTTAGTTTGAATATTTTTCTTAGTGCCGCAAGCCATCTTTTTTCTTCTCGTGTTGGTGGTTCCGCATTGTGAATGATGCGTGTTAATTCATTTCTATCTCGAATCAATAAAGCATTCTTTTCTGCGGCAAAGGGCACTAAAAATTGAAAGAAGGTTTCTTTTCTTTGTTTAATATCTTGAATCTTTGCAAAATCAGGTTTCACAGGCATCGGCTGAAAAGGTGTTGCCTTGTTAATCACAAGTTGGTTCTCAAGTAATGGTTCAGCCTCTTGGGACTGAGTGACTTCTTGTTCGTCAGGGGCGGGCTTATCGCCCAACTTGAACCAAAGAACTAGTACGACAGCAATAGAAATTAGCCAAAGAATTTTTCTGTCCATAAAGATAACAAACCTATTTTGAGCAAGAGTAAACAAATATATTGATCGAAAGATCAATCATGCTGAACCTGAGTACATATTATCGCCAAAATTCATGACATTTTATAGACCTTGTTGGTGCCAAGATTAAAAAGTCCACATTAGGTGCCTGCGGTTAAGTTTCTTTTTCTTAGTTTGTTCTTGTCAGGTTTGCGATAAAAATGTATCAAGCAAGGTGTCAATTTGACGTAATTTAGACCCCTTTTGAGTAGGGGAATGTAGTGGATGAGTGCTGAAATGCCGTATAGGTGTTCTTCTAGGGCCCGAAATACGTGGTATAAAAGTCCTACCTTTAAGTTGAAGATCTTATCATTAGCGTCGCTTTTAAGTAGCGCCCTTCGCTATACATCTAGAGTCTGCTATTCACCCGCTAAGGTAGGGGGCTTATCCGTAGGTTTCTTAATCAATATAAAAAAGCTTCAAAGCATCCTTATGTAATGCTTTATTTATTGTAATTTTCTGGAAATTTGCTTCAAAGCATGAAGATAAAACCTAAGCTTCACAATTTTTAACCGATTTTAATCGCACAATGGGGGTCTCTAGAGTGCTTATCAAGAGTGGGTGTGGTTAAATTCAATTTATTTTAAGCTTGACGTTCGAAACTTGTTTTAGCCTTTAAAGGGTAAAAGTAGGTTATAAGAGTATCTATGACATCACGATTTACAAGTCTATTTATCCCTTCAGTGATTGCTCTATTGAGTTTGTACCTGAGCGTTTATGTGGATAAGATCCCCGCGGTTTGGTTAGCCTTGTTGGAATGGCTTCCTTATATTTTTTCTAGTCTTGTTATATTACTGGCATGGCATTTTAATAAGGGTTTAGTCCTTATAGTGTGCTTGATCCTTATGTTGCCTCTATTGCCTATTGATAATTTAGGCAATAAAAATAATGTATCAGTCTATCTCCTCTTGACGAGTTTAAATTTAGCTCTTGTTAGCCAATTACAAGAGAGAGGTTTTTTTAACCGTTTTGCTGTAAACCGCATTATCTTTGTTGCTATGCAACTATTGTGGTGTATGGCATTGGCAGAAGCATGGATAAAAATCCCTGGAATCTCGCTCTACCTAATTAATATAGAAAGTTTTAGTTTTGCATTAGCCTTTTTTACTTTGACTTTTGTGATTAGTCTGGCTTTTTTAGCAAGTAAATGGTGGCTTAAATCAGATACCTTCAGTGGCGCTATTTTAGTGTCCTTACTCCTTATCGCTTTGATGCATTTTTTATCACTTAATAGTAAGCAAGCAGCCCTAATGCATACGGGGGTATTTGTTATCTGGTGTATTTATTTATTAATTGATAGCCACAAAATGGCTTATGTTGACGAGTTAACTCAGTTACCTGGTCGAAGAGCATTGAATGAAAAATTATTAGGTTTATCAAAACACTATGTTATCGCTATGTTAGATGTTGATCACTTTAAGAAGTTTAATGATACCTATGGTCATGACATGGGGGATCTCGTGTTAAAAAGTGTGGCGAATAATATGGATAAAGTCACGTCTGGAGGTAAAGCCTTTAGATACGGTGGAGAAGAATTTGCTATCGTTTTTGCCCATAAAAAGAAAGAGGACATATTATCTGCATTAGAAGGGGTAAGAGAGTCTATCGCCTCACAAATGGTCGATATCTATGATAGTAAAAAAGATGTCTATAAAGGTGTGTCTGTCACTATAAGTATAGGCGCAGCTTTATCAAATTCTGAGCGGCATGCACAAGATGTGATTAAACATGCGGATCAGCTTTTATACAAAGCTAAGAAAAAAGGCCGTAATTGCGTGATCATAGAGTAATTCTTTAAGGGTCAAGCTTCCTTTTTTTATCCAGTCCTATTTCATAATATGGAAAATAAAACTTGACCATGTGGTTCATTTTTCTTGATCTGTGTAAATCTTAAGCATATAATCCCAAAATTGAAAAAAACGTTTCTAAGTTTTGTTTTTTGAAACTAAGTAATGATTAAAGAATTTTAGCAGTTTTAGAAGCGTCTGAGACTGGGTCGAATTTGAGTGACCGAACAGAATATTTTATGCTGTGATTAAGCCGTGTAAAACTATAAGAGCCAACGTGGTGCAACAAAATATTCAATAACGAATGCCTATAGTTATTGCTTGATTTTGTTGTAGGGGTAAAAGGGGGAG
This sequence comes from Marinomonas sp. S3726, assembly GCF_000967665.1. NCBI lineage: Bacteria > Pseudomonadati > Pseudomonadota > Gammaproteobacteria > Oceanospirillales > Oceanospirillaceae > Marinomonas > Marinomonas sp. S3726. The sequence continues at coordinate 38,980 of NZ_JXYC01000003.1, forward strand.
CAGCCAAGCTTCCCCTTTTTTTATGCCTGTAAAATGGTTGAGACTGAACCATGCTATATCTTTCTAAGTCTATCTTTTGCTTGTGTATTCTTGCTCCTAATAAAACGTGTTATTGTAAAACTTGCTTTAATTAGACTCATTTAAATGATTGCCTGTAATATCTGACTGAGGACAACTCCCTGTGGAAGAAAAACGTGCAAAAGATCAGCTAAAAGCTCATATACGAGCTCAAAACCAAGCGTTAATTTTATCAACTGCAGAGAGGGTTTTTGCTCGTCAAGGTCTGGCTAAAACAACAACTCAGATGATAGCGAATGAAGCAGGGTTACCTAAGGCGAATATTCACTATTATTATCGCTCTAAAAAGGATTTGTTAGAGGCTGTGCTGGGTAACATACTTCAACTTTGGTTAGAGTCTGTTAGTTGCTTTGTATTAGAAGATGGGCCAAAAGCCTGTTTAACACGTTATATAAGCGAAAAAATTGATCAGTCTCGAATTAATACTAATGCTTCGAAAGTCTTTGCGATGGCTTTAATTGGAGAAGAACCATTCGTTTTAGAGTATCTAAATGAGCATTTTGTCAGTGAATTAGCTAGAGAGAAACAAACGATTCAGGCTTGGATTGATCAAGGTAAAATGAAATCGATTTCTGCTGAGCATTTGTTTATTAGTTTATGGGCTTTAACTCAGACCTACGCTGATTTTGATGCGCAAATTAAAATTGTGCTGAATAAGACAGAATTAGAAGAAGATGATTATGAGCAGGCAAAAGAATTTGTCACCAACATGATCTTAAGTAGTTGCGGTATTTCTGACTAAGAATCAGCGGACTTTAAAGGTAGAAAATTATGACACTTGAAAGTGGTATCACATTTTTCATTGCGATATTTATTTTTGGCATCACACCCGGACCTGGTATTTTTGCCATATTGGCAAAGAGTATGACGCAAGGTGCTAGGTCATGTACTTGGCTAAGTGTAGGCATGGTTATCAGTGATATTTGTTATTTGGTAATGGCATGTTTTGGTTTAGCAAGCCTCGCGTATGCTTGGGAAGAGGTGTTTTTAATTATTAGGGTCTTGGGTGGTGCCTATCTCGTATATTTAGGTTGGAAAATGTGGACTTCTGTTCCTGCGCTAGCGCAAGAATTATCTAATCCAGACTTAAAGGTTAAGCAGCAGGATAAGTTGTCATCATTTATTCAGGGCTTTATGATTTCTGCCTCTAACCCTAAAGTGATTTTATTTTATATTGCATTTTTACCGACCTTTATGGATGTAACTCAGTTAGGTACACAAGACATTGTCATTGCGAGTTTACTGACTTTTGTTGCTTTGATGTTAGGTCTTACATTAATTGCGCTAATGGCAGCACAGGCAAGAAAGCATTTAAATTCTCCTAAATCTTTAAAGCTTGTTAATCGTACTGCTGGGTCAATTATGGCAACAGCAGGTTTATATGTAGGTTTGAAAGGCTAGCTTTAACAGTTAGGTCTTAAGACACTAAAAAGCCGCTAAAACATCGTTTTTTTAGCGGCTTTTTTAGTTTGTTTCTTTCTTTAGCTAAGTAAAAGCTATTAACGAGTGCCGTAGATACGGTCGCCAGCATCACCTACTCCTGGGCGAATGTAAGCATTCTCATCCAGACAGCGATCAATAACACCAATATACATAGGCACGTCAGGGTGCTCTTCTTTAAATGCTTTGATGCCTTCAGGGGCTGCAAACAAGCAAATAAAACGAATGTTTTTAGCGCCTAAGTCTTTCATTTTTTGAATAGCAGCAGCGGCTGAATTACCTGTTGCCAGCATTGGGTCGACCACTATTATGGTTCTTTGATCTAAGGAATGAGGCATTTTTAAGTAGTAATCAACAGGGTGCTTAGTCTCAGGGTCACGATACATACCAATATGACCAACACGTGCAGAGGGCGAAAGTTTTAAAACGCCTTCTGCTAAACCGTTACCTGCACGCATAATAGTAACTATACAAAGCTTTTTACCTTTTAGTACTGGGCTCATGGCTTTTTCAAGTGGTGTTTCTACTTCAACCTCTTCTGTCTCAAGGTCTCTTGTTGCTTCATAACCAATTAGAGTACCTAGCTCTTCCACTAGCATTCTGAATTCACGTGTACCTGTATTTACATCTCTTAAACTGGTGAGTTTATGTTGAACAAATGGGTGGTCAATAAGATGAATGTCTGAGTAAGTCTCGAGAATGTTATTAGTTGTCATAACTGGGTCCTTATTCTTTTTAGACTCAAAATTAAGTGTTTAAGCTTGTTTAGGCTTTGATAAAACTGTGTCTACTCTGGGGCTGGATTATGAATTAATCCTGACCTAATAGATAGATCTAGGCCAATTGGAGAGGCTTAAATCTGCTTTATTCAATTTGTTTTGATATCAGTTATGCGGCTTGATTCTTCATTCTTGCTTGTATTTATATGATTCGACATTACATAAAGAACTATCGAACATAAACAGAATGAGAAAAATAGGTAGGTTTAGAACTTCATCTGCTTGATGGTGTATTCAGGCAGCTTACCTGTAGCATCTCAATAATAGACAAATTGAGAAGAGAATGAGCAACGAAGACAATTTTTCAGATGATACAGACACATTAACGAAACAAGATGTTGTGATTGATGAGCTAGAAGGGGATGACGTTGTCCTAAGTGATCCAAAAGCTTTAGCTTTGCCCGAAGACGTTCTGCCTGATGTTATTTATATTTTACCTCTATCGAGTAGGCCTTTCTTTCCCGCTCAAGTACAGCCTGTCGCAGTAGACCTTGACCCTTGGGAAGAAACTCTCGAAAGAATCTCTTTGGACTCACAATCAAGTGTTGGTTTGCTTTTCAGCGAAAGTGCGACAGATGGTGCGCCTTCTGTAAATGAGTTTAAGCAAATTGGTTGTGTGGTGAAGGTACACAAAGCAACACCAGAATCAGGCAAGATGACTTTCTTGGCTCAAGGCTTAAAGCGTTTTGAAGTGGTTGAATGGCTAGATGAAGAAGCGCCATATCGCGCGCGTGTTAAGTACTTAACGGACACAAAAGTAAATGATGATGAATCTAAAGCGTATTCCATCTCTATTTTGGATTCTATTAAGGAGCTAATACGTGTTAATCCTTTATTCAGTGAAGATTTAAGGCAGTATTTAGCGCGCTTTTCATTTAATCAACCAGGCTTGTTAGCTGACTTTGCCGCTTCGATTACATCAGCAGAGGCGGATGAACTGTATCATGTATTAGAAACAAGACCTGTTCATAAACGCATGCACTTATCTCTTTTATTGCTAAAACGAGAGTTAGAAATAGCCCGTTTGCAAAATGAAATCAGTGCTGAGGTGAATGATAAAATTAGCACTCATCAAAGAGAGTTCTTTTTAAAGGAGCAGCTTAAGGTTATTCAAAAAGAACTTGGCTTATCAAAAGACGATAAAACCTCAGATATTGATAAATTTAGACAACGGCTTGAAGGCAAGCAACTAACGGAAAAACAGCAAGAAAAAATAGATGAAGAGCTAGAGAAGTTGGGTATTCTTGAGTCTGGTTCGCCTGAGTATGGTGTGACTCGCAACTATCTTGAATGGGCTACAGCCTTACCTTGGGGCGTTTGCTCACAGGATAATATGGACATAATCAAGGCGCGCCAAGTGTTAGAAGATCACCATACTAGTTTGGATGATGTGAAAGATCGTATTATTGAGTTTCTTGCTTTGGGTGCGCATCGTGGTGAGATGGGAGGATCTATCATGCTTTTAGTTGGACCTCCAGGTGTTGGTAAAACATCAATTGGCAAATCTATTGCAGCATCTTTAGATCGTGAATTTTACCGTTTTAGCTTGGGTGGTATGCGAGATGAAGCAGAAATTAAGGGGCATAGACGTACCTATATTGGTGCTTTACCCGGTAAATTCGTACAAGCTTTAAAAGATGTGAAGGTTGAAAATCCTGTCATCATGCTAGATGAAATAGATAAGATAGGGGCCTCTCATCAAGGCGATCCTGCTTCTGCTTTATTAGAGGCATTAGATCCTGAGCAGAACGCTGAATTCCTCGATCATTACTTAGATATGAGAATAGATTTATCTAAGGCATTATTTGTTTGTACTGCTAACCAACTAGATACGATTCCTAGTGCACTGTTAGACCGTATGGATGTGATTCGTCTATCTGGCTATATCGCTGAAGAGAAGTTAGCAATTGCTAAGCAGCATTTATGGCCCAAGTTACTGAAAAAAAATAAGCTACTTAAAAAGCAATTAAACATTACTGACGCAGCGTTGAAGCATCTCATTGAGAATTATGCCCGTGAAGCTGGAGTGCGTGGTTTAGATAAATTATTGCAGAAAGTACTACGAAAATGTGTTGTGCAATTGATGACTGAAAGCGCTGAAAGTATTAATGTCGGTATTAAAGATATTGAGGCTTTGTTAGGTGCTCCTTATTTTAAAGCTGACTCTTCAATTAGAGGGGTTGGTGTTGTAACTGGCCTAGCTTGGACTTCTATGGGAGGTGCAACCTTACCTGTTGAAGCAAATCGAGTGCATGAGTTGAGCCGTGGCTTGAAATTAACGGGTAAACTTGGGGATGTTATGAAGGAGTCTGCTGAAATTGCGCACTCTTATGTCGCTTCACATTCTAAAACCTTTAATTTGCAACCAGATTACTTTGATAAAAGTACGATACATCTTCATGTCCCAGAAGGTGCGACTCCCAAAGATGGGCCAAGTGCTGGTGTGACTATGGCTACTGCGCTTATGTCTTTAGCGAGAAATGAGCCAATAAAAAAAGGTCTGGCTATGACAGGGGAGCTAACCTTAACTGGGCAGGTGCTTGCTATAGGTGGCGTTAAAGAAAAGATTATTGCAGCGAAACGCAGTAAGATCTTTGAGGTTATTTTGCCTGAGCCAAATAGACGCGATTTTGATGAGTTGCCTGATTCAATAAAAAGCGGCATGACAGTGCATTTTGCCCAACGCTTTTCAGATGTTGAGAAGGTTGTCTTTGTTAAAGCAAAAGGCTCAGTTCATTAATTCGACACTTAAATTTTTCCCTTGGCTTCTTCTTGATGCCATTTCATGAGAAAATCTTGTTTCAGAGAGGCACTATCATTTTGGTAGTGCCTTTTATCGTGTTTTGACGAGATTAATCTAACTTAATCTCGAATACTTATTTCTAAAACCTTCACTTTCAAATGTATCAATTCGATGGAGCATGTTGAATGCCGTTAAAGGCAACCTTTACTTCTGGATCAACCTTGCGTCATGTTGTTGTTATGTCAGCAACCGGTGCTTTTGGACTTATGTCCATGTTTATGGTTGATTTGATTGATATTTTATTTCTCTCCATGCTTGACCAAAAAGAAGTCGTTGCGGCTGTTGGTTTTGCAAGTTCCATCATGTTTTTTACTATCTCCTTGAGCATAGCCGTGTCTATATCTGCTACAGCTTTAGTATCTAAGGCTGTAGGACAGGGGGATAGAGAGCAAGCAAAACGACGAGCGACTAATGTCCTTGTGTTTGGTGTTTTGTTTTCATTTCTTATTATTTATTTTTTAATGCCGAGAATCCCACATTTACTCTATTTCTTAGGGGCGAATGGAATTACTCTGGATTTAGCGACGAGTTATTTACAGATCTCTATTTTAGGTATGCCAGCTATTATGGTGGGCATGATTGGCTCTGGTATAATGCGTGCTCTGGGCGATGCCAAGCGCGCTATGTACGCTACTTTAATTAGCGGTTTAGTTAATGCTGTACTAGATCCATTGCTAATTTTTGGGCTAGGATTAGGGCTAGATGGTGCTGCAATAGCATCCCTAATTGCTCGCTGCTCTATGCTGGCAATTGCGTATTACGGCTTGGTAAACGTACATCAAATTTTATCACGCTTTGATTGGCTGTATTTTGCCCAAGATTTTAAACAAATTTCGTTTATCGCTTTTCCCGCTATGTTAACCAATATGTCGTCGCCACTTGCGAATGCCATAGTTACTGAGCACATGGCTACCTTTGGCGATGATGCTGTTGCGGCTTACTCCATTATTGGGCGTGTAATACCTGTTGTTTTTGGTGGTCTTTTTGCCTTATCTGGTGCGGTAGGTCCGATATTGGGACAGAACTATGGAGCGGGCAACTTTTTACGAATGCAGCAAACTCTGACAAGTGCTGTTATTTATAGTTTGAGCTACTGCGTATTGCTTTGTCTAAGTTTGTACGAGTTACAATTTTGGCTCATTGATGTATTTAGTGCTGGCAAAGAGACTGCCGCTTTAATTTCATTCTTCGCGACATATATTTCTTATAGTTTCTTTTTTCAGAGTTTACTTTTTATTGGTATCGCGACTTTTAATAATTTAGGAAGTCCTAAGACATCTGCTTGGTTAAACTTTGGTAGGGCTACCTTGGGTACTTGGCCTTTGATCGTGTTTTTTGGCTGGTTCTTTGATGCAAAAGGCATTTTTATTGGTCAGGCGCTTGGTTCTATTATTTTTGGCTGTATTGCTTTCACACTAGCAAGGCGCTATATCGCTGAGCTAGAAGTCAAAACGAACTAAAAAAGGACTTAATGAGCTTTCTCTGTATTGGTACTTAAGTTTGCCCAAATGAGATACTCCTGATTACCATCACCGCCTTTGATTTGGCTTTTAATATAGCAATGAACATTAAACCCTAAGTTCTCAATGAGTTTTGTCATTTCAGTTTCTAGCTGAGCGACAGCTGTCTTATCTTTAACTATGCCTCCTTTTCCGATTGCTTGTTTACCCACTTCAAATTGAGGTTTGACTAAGGTGATAAGGTGTCCATTAGGTTTTAGTAGGTGTGGGAAGTTTGGTAGGATTTTTGTTTGAGATATAAATGACACATCCATTACGATTAGGTCAAAACCTTCAGGTGGGAAGTGATCACCGATATCTTGTTTGCTTAGATTACGTGCGTTAATCCCCTCAAGACAAATTATATTAGGGTTTTGTCTTAAGTTTTGATCCAGTTGATCATGACCTACTTCTATACCTACTACTTTTTTGGCTCCCTCTTGGATAGCGCAATCACTAAAGCCACCTGTTGATTGACCAACATCCAAAACGGTAAAACCACTAATATTGAGTTTTGTGTATTCAAGTGCCCCAGCTAATTTGAGTGCGCCTCGCGATACATATTTATCTGTATCATCAAGTAATAGCTTTATCTCGATATCTTGTTCTACTTTAAGACTTGGTTTTTGTACTTTTTGCCACTGGCCCTTGATGAAAATGGTAACTTTATTCTCAGAAATGTAGGTTTGTGCTTGAGCGCGGGATTTACAAAGGTTTTTTTGCGTAAGTAGCTGGTCTATACGTATCATTTTCTAGGCTTAGTGATTATGAAGTAAGGGCTATTTTAGCAAATAAGTAATAGCAACTATAGGCTTACAAACTTATTCAGCAAGGCATAAAATATAGCAAGTTTATGGATGAAAATAGGGTATGTTATGCAAATTTCAGAGTTGTTTGATCAAATAGAACAGTTACCTATGGTGCCTGAAGTAGTGCGCACCTTGATTATGCAGTTAAATGACCCTGATATTGATTTAAATTCAGTAGCGGCAGATGTTGCAAAAGATCAGGTTATCTCTCTAAAGGTATTAAAAATTGTTAACTCAGCGCATTTTGGTTTGAGTCGAAAGATTTCATCCATTGATGAAGCTGTTGTTATGTTAGGTATGGCTAAACTGAAAAATATTGTTGTTGCATCTGGCTTAACTTCAAGTGTTCATCATGTTGTTGGGATGGATATGAAGAAGTTTTGGCAAGAGTCGATTTATATTGCTGGTATCGCTAAAGAGTTGGCTATCCTTGCTGATGAGTCAGACCCAGATGCTGCTTTTACGGCAGGTTTGTTATCAACGATTGGTAGCTTATTGATAGTGATGGGTGTTCCCTCTCAGTCAATTGTAATTAAAGATAAGCAAGACGCTGGAATGGGTGGATATGAAGCAGAGCTTGAAGTGTTGGGTTTCTCAAGTGGGAATTTGGCTTCTAATTTGATAGAAAAATGGCGTTTCCCTCATATTTTAGGAGATGCTATTTTTGCTTATCAAAAGCCTTTGCTTTTAGCTAAGGACAATGCTTTGGCTTCTTTATTAAATCTGGCTCAGTATCTAGCGCGAGAAAAATTGAAGAGTAGTGATTTTGATACCATAATGGCGAGTTTTCCATACGATGTTGCTAATAATGTCGGATTAAATCATGAAGCGATGGAATGCCATCTAGATAGTATTTTTGTTGAAATTTCAGGCTTAGATGAACTACTAAATTAATTATTGAATGATGCTGCAGTTGAGGAAGTAAGATGCGAACATTGATATCAGCACAAGCGTTAAAAAGTGAATTAGCTAATCCAGATTTGATTATTTTGGACTCAAGGTTCTATTTAACAGATTTAGATAAAGGCCTGCTTGAGTACAATAAAGGGCATATTCCAGGTGCGCTATTTGTAGACCTTCATCATGATTTAGCCTCTCCTGAGAATGAGTTTAGTGGCAGACACCCTTTGCCAGCACCAGATGATTTTAGTCTTTATCTTCAGAAAAAGGGAATTAAGCTTAACTCTAAAGTTGTTGTTTATGATGATATGTCAGGTGCTATTGCTGCTAGAGCTTGGTGGATGTTAGCTCAAAACAATATAGATGTGAGAGTTCTTGATGGCGGTATTAATGCTTGGTTGGCTATAGAAGGTGAGTTAGAAACTGTGGCGCCTACTCTAAGAATCACTGATCAGTCGTTGAATATATCTTTCCCTTGGGCTGTGAGTGAAGAAGATGTGTTGGAAAATATGGAAACAGAAAGTTTCCAGCTGCTTGATGCTAGAGCAAGTGATAGATTTGAAGGTCAAAATGAAACAATGGATCCTTTGGCTGGCCATATTCCTGGAGCTTTAAATCGTCCTTTTCCGACTAATTTAGATAGCCAAGGCACTTTTTTATCATCTGAATCTTTGGCTCAAGATTTTAAGCAAATTGAGACGGATTTGGAAATTGTACATTACTGTGGCTCTGGAGTGACTGCTTGTCATAATGTATTGGCTAATTTGTCCGCTAGTGGTGATAATAAACGCGTATTTATTGGATCATGGAGCCAATGGTCAAAGAGAATGTTGAGATTAATGGCTGAACAACAGGATTAGTTGGACAGGAAAAAAGAATAGGAAAGCACCTAATAATTCCCTAGGTGCTTTTGTCTCTGTATCTATTTGGGTGTAACGCCAGCAATAAATATTTGCACTTCTTGAGTTTTTTCTCCAAAAATATGCTCTTTTACCAAATGTAGGAATAAGTCAGCTTCTTTGGCGGTGACTATGCCGTCTACTAACTGAATACCAATACCTTCTTGAGTAAAGAAGAAATGCCAGGTATGGCCTTCAATGCAGACTTCTCCCTCTCCATTATCAAACGATACTTGCTCCCATTTGTAGTCAGTTGGAACAAAGCAAGACAACTCTCTTCCTTGGTCTCCGTAGTTTAAATCTGGAATGTAGCCTTGACGATCAACAAGTTCAAATTTCATATAGGATCTCCTGTTAGACTTAATTAAAGACTACTCCTAAGTTAACAATTTGGCTCGTGTTTTTTTGCAAGTATGTTTATTTTTATTTATTTAGATCAAAGGCTCAGGAGGTTGAGAATTAGATAGAATGAAGCGCTTAGAATGCTTATAATTTGTTTATTAATAAATAATTTTAGCTCTTAGATGCAGTGCATTTAAGTACGTGAAGGAAAGTTAAATGAAAATAGCGGTAGCGGGCACAGGGTATGTTGGTATTTCAAACGCACTTTTACTTGCCCAGCATAATGAAGTGGTAGCGTTAGATATTATTCCTGCAAAAGTTGAGATGCTAAATAACAAGTTATCGCCTATCTCTGATCAGGATATAGAGCGATTTTTACAGGAAGAGCAACTTAATTTTAAAGCAACACTTGATAAAGAGTTAGCATATGAAGAGGCTGACTTCGTTATTATTGCAACCCCGACAGACTATGACCCTGAGACTAATTTTTTTAATACCACTCACGTTGAGTCTGTGATCCAAGATGTTCTTACCATTAATCCTGATACTTGTATGGTGATTAAATCTACCGTACCAGTTGGCTTTACAGCTTCAATGAAGGAAAAATTTAAAACAAATAATATTATCTTCTCACCGGAGTTTTTAAGGGAAGGTAAGGCACTGCATGATAACCTTTATCCTTCTCGTATTATTGTTGGGGAAAAGTCAGGTAGGGCGCAAGTATTTGCAAGTCTTTTAGCTAAAGGTGCAGTTAAAGAAAATATCGATATATTAACTACGGACTCAACCGAAGCTGAAGCGATCAAATTATTTGCCAATACGTATCTTGCTATGCGAGTTGCTTTTTTTAATGAACTTGATAGTTATGCTGAAACACATGACTTGGACTCAAAACAAATTATTGATGGTGTAGGTTTAGATCCAAGGATTGGCACACATTATAATAATCCATCTTTTGGTTATGGTGGATATTGTTTGCCGAAAGATACGAAGCAGCTACTTGCGAACTACAAGCAAGTACCTAATAATATTATAAGTGCGATTGTAGATGCCAACAGCACAAGAAAAGATTTTGTTGCCGATGCTATTTTAAAACGTCAACCTAAAGTTGTTGGTATTTATCGACTTGTGATGAAGGTTGACTCGGATAACTTTAGGGCATCAGCGATTCAAGGTGTTATGAAGCGAATTAAAGCGAAGGGTATTGAGGTAGTTATTTATGAGCCAGCTCTTAATGAAGACAGATTTTTTAATTCTAAGGTTATAAGTGACTTGAATGCATTTAAGGAGCTTAGTGATGTGATTGTGGCAAACCGTGTAACAGATGATATCTCTGATGTTGATAGCAAAGTTTATACTCGAGACTTGTTTGGAGTGGATAGCTAGGAATAAGAACGCTTATGAAAGATTATGCTTACTTTAAGCAGAGAGTTAAAAAAGTTTATTATTATTTAAGTGAAACAGTAAAAGTAAATTTACCTGTAAAAAAGTTTAATTCATCCAGTTTTTCAAGCTTTAGAAAAGATAATTATATACTCGAACGAGTTAATTATTATTGCAAAGATCAAGATAAATGTTCAATGTCAGATAATGCTATTCAAATAGCAAAATTTAAAAAAACTAAGAGTTTCGCATACTATGCAGACACTAAAAAAGTAGTTCGCTATTTTTCAAAAAGTTTTAAATTTGATTATTTGTTTGGTGATATTATTCATGTCCCAGAATTTCCTAGCTTTTTAAAAAGTCGCCCTATATCCGATATTAATCAAAACTCTATTCTTCTTAAACTTAATGCGATAAGACATTATCAGTTTTTGAACGATAAGGTTTTATTTTCTAATAAAAAGAGTATGGCTGTTTGGCGCGGGTATATTTACCAAGAACAAAGGGAGCTTTTAGTTCGAGAGTTCGCTGAGCATCCATACATAGATGTTGGTCATTGTGATAGTAAACGCTTAGATGTTCCTGCGTATAAAGGTTTTATGTCAGTTGAGGAGCAACTTAGTTATAAATACATTATCAGTGTTGAAGGTTATGATGTTGCTACTAACCTAAAGTGGGTGATGTCGTCAAACTCTCTTTGTTTTATGCCAAAACCTCGGTATGAAACTTGGTTTATGGAAGGGCGCCTCCAGGCTGGTTTTCATTATGTTGAATTAAATGATGACTTTAGTGATCTAGCTGAAAAGATTATGTTTTATGAAGCTAATCCAGAGGCTGCTTTGGAAATTATTAAAAATGCGAATGAATTCGTAAGTCAGTTTCTAGATGATGAAAGAGAGAAAGTTATTGCCTTGCTAGTAGCTGAAAAATATTTCAAATTGTCTGGACAATTATTAGGTTAACAAACTAAGTGGTAAGTAAAGATATGTCTGAAGGTAAGTTCACGATTGGCGTCATGATGATAGTCAAAAATGAAGAAAAGCACTTAAAAGCATCATTAGAGTCAATAAGTGGCTGGGTTGATCAAATTGTGATCTTAGATTCTGGCAGCACAGATCATACCTTAAATATAGCGAAAGTTTATACGGATAAAATTTATGAAAAACTGGATTGGGAAGGATTTGGAAAGCAAAGACAAGTTGCACAGTCTTATCTAAGTACTGATTGGGTATTAGTGCTTGATGCGGATGAGATAGTAACAGAAGAACTAAAATTATCTCTTTTGCAGGCAGCTAGTAACCGCGATCAAAATATATGCTACCAAATAAACCGATATAGCAAAGCTTTTGGTAAATATATTCGGTTTTCAGGATGGAGTCCTGATTGGATTGTGCGTTTTTATCCAAGAAATGTTGCTGGTTATAATGATGCGTTGGTACACGAAAAGGTAGTTATGGATGCTGGTGTTCGTATAGCTAAGATTTCAAAAGGAAAGCTGCTTCATGATACTTATGATAATCTTCATCACTATATAGCTAAAACCACGGGTTATATCAAAGCTTGGTCTGATCAGCGAGAAGGGAGAAAGAAGTCTGGTTTAACGACTGCCTTAGTTCATGCTTGGGGGTGTTTTATTCGTATGTATTTTATAAAGTTAGGCTTTTTAGATGGAAGACATGGGTTCATTCTTGCTTGGTTAGGCATGCATTCAACTTTTGTTAAATATATAGATCTTTGGTTGAGAGAAAACTCTAAGAAGGATAAATGAAAGTTACTTTAATAATTACGACTTATAATTGGAAAGAAGCACTCGAGCTAGTTTTAACTAGTGTAAAAAGCCAAACAGCTATGCCTGATGAAGTTATTGTCGCTGATGATGGTTCTCGTGATGATACTAAAAAATTAGTTGCTGAATTTTCCCGAAATTATCCAACTAAACTTTTGCATAGTTGGCAAGAAGATAAAGGTTTTAGAGCCGCTAAAAGCAGAAATAAAGCAATTTTCAAGTCTAGTTCAGATTATATCGTCATGATAGATGGTGATATTGTATTGCATCCAAATTTCATTAGAAACCATATAGCTGCTGCACAAGAAGGCTACTTTGTGCAAGGTGGGAGGGTTAGCTTAACTAAAGCTAATACGGTTGAACAGTTTAAAAATTTTAAGCTACCAAATCTATTTTCTAACGGCGTAAAAAATAGAAAAAACACTATCGAAAGTACATTTTTATCTAAACTTTTTACACGTACATGGAACTCAGATAAATCTACAAGGACCTGTAATTTTGCTGCCTGGAAGTCTGACTTATTTAAGGTGAATGGCTTTAATGAGGGCTTTGAGGGGTGGGGGCGAGAAGATAGCGAACTTGTAATTAGAATGTTAAACGCCAACTTAAACAGAAAATATTTAAAATTTGCTGCTGTTGGGTATCACCTTCATCATCAAGAAAATGAACGAGCAAGCCTAGCTAAAAACGATTTGTTATTAACTGAGACAATCACAAAAAATTTAGTAAGGTGTGACGATGGTTTAGATAAGTATTCAAACTAGAAACTAGGTTTTAGCTTGAATACTCTTTTAATAATTGAACTATTTGTTTATAACTTCAATTAAGTCATCGCAATGTTTGCTAACATTTTTAACTTTTGGCATAAGCTTACTTGGGTCGTTTAATATGATTTCTTTATTATCATGCAGGGTTAGAAACCTATCCAATGTCTCAGCCAAACTTAATGCATTTAGTTTAAACTTTAAACATGCATTTGATTCAATGACTTCAGTTGCACCAACTGCATCAGAAAGAATAACAGGTGTTCCGCATAAAATTGATTCTGGGCCTACTAAACCAAAGGGCTCGTATAAAGACGCTAAAATAGCTGCATCGCTGGCAGCATACAGCGAGTCCATATCTTTTCTAAAGCCTAGGTTTATAACTTTAGGGTGGTCAACTGGCTTTTTACTTGCTATCGCTAAAATAAATCTGGGGTCAGACTGATTCAATGCTTCAAGTATAATGTCTAAACCTTTTCTATGATGATTGTTGGAAGGAAAAACAAGTAAAACTTGTTTCTCATTGACGCCTAATTCCTTTCTTATTCTTTCTCTTTGATTTTTAGCTTCTAATGAGAAGTTTTCAAAATCAATAGGTGGATAAATAACTTTTAGTTTATTGTCATTAATGTCGTAATGATTGCTGACTTCTTGTCCAACAAGTTTGGAATGAGCGACAATAACTTTAGCATTCTCAAAAAAGGTTTGCTCTCGCTTGTTTGTTAGTTTATCAAAAATGCTTAATTTGTTTTTTTTGATTGCTAAATTATGACCTATGTGTGTGCCGCCGACTATTGCAATATCTACTGTAGTTGGTGTTCTTGTGCAGCTTATGGTTGGCCAAGACGTTATAGTTTTATTCGTTGATCTATAGTCAAATAAAAGCTTATTAAGTTTTGATATAGGAGATAGATCTTTAATTTGAATGACTTCAACATTTCTATTAAAAACTAAAGAATTATCTAGCTTTCGAGTAATAACTCTAACCTTCATTCCTTTTGCAGAAAAACCATTAATCAGGTCTAGTACATAACGTTCCATTCCGCCTGCGTGTTTGATGGTATGGTAAATAATATTTATACCTTCAAACCTTTTGTTCTGATCCATCGATTTCTCCGATTACTAGGTATTTTTATAAATTAATATTAGATATAACTTGCTTTGGCTTTAAGTTATTTTGGCAATCTGTATGCCCTAAAGGGCATTGGCGCTTAAAGCAAGGTGAGCAGTCTAAATTCAGGTTATGAATGGTCTTTTTATCTGTGAGTGGTGGTGTATAAAGTTCGCTGGTAGAACCATAAATACCATGGACATAAGTGCCAACGGCAGCGGCTACATGCATTAAACCGGAATCGTTACTGATTGCAAACTCAGCTTTGGCTAATAGGTCTATTGCATCAACAAGCTTAGTCTCACCGCACAAGTTGAAAGCATATTCGCCTAATCCATCAATAATTTCATTGCCATCTTGCTTATCCTTAGGTCCACCAAGAACCCAAATTTGATAGCCCTCTTTTATAAAGTGCTTTGCAGTTTCATTAAAATGGGGAATAGGCCATTGCTTTGACGGGCCAAACTCTGCGCCAGCCATAAGGCAGATAGCAGGTCTATTAGGATGCAACTTAAGATCTTGAAATAGCTTTTCTTGGTTTTTCTCGTCAACTTCAAGCTTTGGGTTGGGCATGTTTTTAGGGGTAGGGGGGTAGGCTTCAGTTTTTTCCAGCCCAAGAGAAGTAAAGCGTTTTACTGTTTGGTCTAAGCTAGCTTTATCAAGCTTTCTTCTTTCATTTAGAAGGAAGTATCTTTGCTCTCCATGAAAGCCAACTCGTTTTGGAATGTTAGCAAAAAAAGGAACTAAAGCAGATTTCCAAGATCTAGGAAGAACGATGGCTTGATCGTACTTTTCACTACGTAAAGAGTGCCCTAGTTTTTTTCGTGTACTAATTCCCCATTCACCATGGCTAGTGGGTAAAGTGATAGCGTTTCTTACATCTGGCATACGTGCCAAGATGGGGGCAGACCAAGCTGGACCTATTACATCTATAATTGCATCAGGATGGTTTTGTCTGATTTGGCAAAAAAGACTATTCGCCATAACCATATCGCCGACCCACGAAGGGCCGACTATTAAAAATTTAGCCATTAGCATCTAGCCATGTCATATAATCTTTTACACCTGTTGCCAGATCCCTAAAATCACCTTGATAACCCGCTTCTCTTAGTTTGCTAATATCTGCTTGAGTGAAGCTTTGATAAGCACCTTTTAGGTGATCTGGGAAATCTATATACTCAATTTCACCTTTTTCATAGTGAGAAATTACAGCTGTCGCTATGGTTTTAAAAGGTTCTGCTTGGCCAGTACCTAAGTTGTAAACACCTGAAGCTTGAGGGTTATCTAGGAACCATAGTTTCGTTTTTACCAAGTCTTCAACATAGATGAAATCACGGCTTTGTCCGCCAGCTTCATAACCATCGTAAGCACCAAAAAGTTTCGGATTTTCACCTGCAAGCACTTGATTACGTAAGTGGAATGCAACACTTGCCATACTACCTTTGTGCTGTTCTCTTGGGCCGTAAACATTAAAGTATCTAAAGCCTACAATTTGAGATTCTGCATTAGGTAGAATATTGCGTATATATTGATCGAACTGAAACTTAGAAAAAGCATACATATTTAATGGTTTTTCATGGCTTCTTTCTTCTTTGAAAATAGGACCTGCGCCATAAACTGATGCAGAAGAGGCGTAAGAGAATGGGACTTTATGCTCAAGGCAGTAATCAAGAACTGCTTTTGAATATTGATAGTTAACATCCATGACGTATTTGCCATTCCACTCTGTTGTTGCAGAGCAAGCACCTTCATGGAAAATAGCATCGACTTTTATAGATAGCGTTTTGTTTTTTAAGGCATCTAAGAAGTCATACATATCCATGTAATCAGCAATATTTAGATCTGCTAAGTTAATACATTTTTTGCCGTCTGTAAGGTCATCTACCAATAAAATATCGCTAATACCGCGATCATTTAGGGCTTTAATAATGTTGCTGCCGATAAAACCGGCGCCGCCTGTTACTATATACATATTCTTTATCCTATTCCCTTTATGGGTTTCTTTGCATCCAGTTTATCACTTCGGTAAGCCCTAGAAAAATGTGATAACTGGTTGTTCCTGATAAATTAGCGTCTATTGGATTATTTTCACCATCTAGGTATTCATTCCAACGACCGTCCACTTTTAGATAATGGTTGAAGGTAAAGTTCAGCCCAGTATGAATTGTTTGTGCTTGATCTTGATTTGACTCAACTTGCACGCAGGCCGCTTTTAAAAACTCAGTGATAGGCCAAATGCGTTTTGATGTGTCTAGTGGTTTACCTGTTTTTGCATCTATTTGATTATAAATGCCACCTTTAGGATCAAAGCCATATTGACAGGCTTTCTCCCATAGATTGGTTGCCATGGTGAGATAAGATTTTTTAGGGTGTATCTTATAGGCTTGATGTAATAACCAAACCCACTCAAAATGATGGCCAGGTTCAGTAATTTGTCCATCGTTTTTGTCTGCTTGCCAATCTAGCTCAAAAAATTCTAGCAAACTTCTGCTTTTTTCATCATAGAAATGCGCTTCAGCCAACTCTAACAGAGAGATAATTTGTGTTCTATAGCAAGCTTCTTGTGTTGCATTAAACGCAGCAATATAACCCTCTAATAAATGCATATGAGGGTTTTGACGTCTCTGTTGTGTTTTATCAATAGGGTAGCTCTCATAAAAACCACCACTCTCTGCACTCATATGTTGAACGAGAAAGTCGTCAGTTTTCTTCATGAGTTCTAACGCTGTTTTATCTTTTGTCGCATTAAAATAAAAACTAAAAGAAAGTAATACAAAGGCTAATGCGTAGGCATCGCTTGTATTATCAAGAGGGCTAAGCTTGTCGTTTAGAGAAAAGCGCCAGCGTTCAATACCATTTTCATTAAATAAATAGTTGTTAACGATAAACTTATATAAAGGCTTAATAAGAGTAAGCCACTCAGGGTCTTTTGTTTCTAAATAGGCGTGTGAGAATGTGTAGAGTTGTCTGCATTGACTAAGCAGTCGAACACGCCCCATCGGTTTTAATTGCCAGTTTTGATCGAGGCACTCTGCACTCATGCCGTTGGCTTTATTGATGCCTTTTAGTGACCACTTCGTAAGTAGATTTTCATATAAATATGAGTGACAAGGTGTAAGGAAATCTCGCTTACATTCTGGAATTGTGACTGTCATTGTGGAATAAAACCTTATCTTTGTGACGATATCCAACTTGGGTGTTTCATATGATAAGATGGGCGTCCCAAAAAATCGATTATTATTACGCCATGGATTCTTCATATTTAAATTTTCAAGATAAACATATTCTAGTTGTTGGTGATGTCATGCTAGATAGATACTGGCATGGTGGCACTTCTCGAATTTCACCTGAGGCACCTGTTCAGGTTGTTAAGGTATCTCAAAATGAAGATAGGCCAGGAGGCGCTGCTAATGTTGCGCTAGGCCTTGCTCAATTAGGTATGGCAGTAACCCTAATTGGTATCGTCGGAGATGATGAAAATGCAGATGCATTGGAGGCTTGTTTAAATAATGCGGGAGTGAATTGCCATTTCGTCCGTACTGCAAGTGCTCCCACTATTACTAAACTGCGTCTAATGAGTCGTCATCAACAATTAATTCGTATGGACTTTGAAGAAAGCTTTGCTGCTGAAGAGTTGCAGCAAGCTTTAGCTAGTGTAGTAAAAGAGCAAATATTAAATAAAGATGCGGTTATTTTTTCTGATTATGCTAAAGGCACATTAGCGGGTGTACCAGAGCTTATTCGTATCGCTAATCAAGCGAGTGTTCCTTCTTTTGTTGACCCTAAAGGCAAAGATTTTTCAATTTACCAAGGTGCAACCTTAGTAAAACCTAACTTATTAGAGTTTGAAATCATTGTTGGAGCATGTGAATCAAATGATGAGGTATTAGAGCGTGGTGAAGCTTTAAGGCTGAAATATGGTTGGAAAGCTTTATTGGTTACTCGTGGTGAGGATGGGTTGGTGCTATTTGAAGAAGGGCAGCCGGCTTTCTCTTTAGCGACTGCAGCAAAAGAAGTATTTGATGTGACCGGCGCTGGCGATACTGTTGTCTCTGTTTTAACGGCGGTTTTTGTAACTAGTAAGCGTTTAACTGATGCAGTTGAGTATGCAAACCAAGCGGCGGCTTATGTTATCAGTAAGTTAGGTACAGCTTCTATTACATCAAAACAACTTGATGCCATTATGTTTGCCAGAACAAGAACCACAAATTTTGGTGTACTCGCTCCTTCAGAGTTATTAGAACAAATTCAGCTTGCTCAAATGAACGGAGAAAAAATTGTTTTCACTAATGGCTGTTTCGATATTCTACATCCAGGTCATGTGACCTATATGAAACAAGCTAAAGCTTTGGGCGATAGGCTTATTGTTGCAGTGAATACGGATGCTTCTGTTAAACGCCTAAAAGGTGATAAACGTCCTATTAATCCTTTAGAGCATAGAATGGCTGTATTAGAAGGAATAGGTGCGATTGATTGGGTGACCAGCTTTGATGAAGATACGCCAAAGGAAATTATTGAGGCTTTATCGCCTGATGTTTTGGTAAAAGGCGGTGACTATAGTATTGAAACCATAGTAGGTGCTGAGCATGTCCTTAGCCAAGGTGGCGAAGTAAAGGTATTAACCTTTGTTGACGGATATTCAACTACATCAATCATTGAAAAAGCGAATTTATAGAGACTTTAATAAAAGTCAGCTGAAGCTCTCTCGCAACATATAACGGAAGAATTTAATTGGAAACCAAAGTTAGTAAACCTGTATCGGATGTGAGTATTTACTTACGTTTGCTTAATTATACGAAAAGCTCGTGGCCTTATTTTGTATTAAGTTTTTTTGGGTATCTGTTATATGGTGCGATGGAGCCTACGTTAGCTTATTTACTACAGTTAATTGTTGATACCTTAGGTAATCCAGAAGCAGAAGGCGCTAGAACGAATTTAGCTGACGATAGGCTATTTCTTCCTTTATTTATTCTGGGGATCTTCATTATTCGAGGAACAGGAACCTTCTTTGGTAGCTACTTTATGGCTGTTATCGGAACCAAGCTCGTCTTTGACCTTAGAGTTGATATGTTTAATAAGCTAAGTGAGTTGCCATCAAGCTATTTTCATGGTGAATCAAGTGGTCGAATTTTATCAAAACTCACCTTTAATACAGAGCAGGTAATTGGTTCTGTGACTCAGGCTGTGAGGGTGATGTTAAGAGAGGGTTTAACTGTTATTGGTTTGTTTGGTTTTATGCTATATACCAACTGGCGTTTGTCTCTCTTTTTTATTCTGATTATCCCCTTTATTGCGGTTATTGTGAGTTATGCCTCTAAGCGTTTTCGTAAGCTGAGTAAGCGTATTCAAAATGCGATGGGGGGAATTACAGATGTAGCCTCGGAAGCGATTAAAGGTCAGGAGGTTGTTAAGATATTTGGTGGTAAAGAGTATGAAAAAGAACGTTTTTATCATGCGGCCTATCATAACAAGCGCTCTCAGCTCAAAATGGAGTTAACCAAGTCTTTAAACGTGCCTATTGTTCAGTTCATTGTGGCTACAGCTCTGGCTATGATTATCTGGTTGGCACTTGCTCCTGAAATCAGTGAAAACATGACCGCAGGCCACTTTGTTGCCTTTATTGGTGCAGCTGGAATGTTGAGTAAACCCCTTCGCCAGCTGACCGAAATTAATTCTATTTTGCAAAAAGGTTTAGCAGCAGCGCAAAGTATTTTTGAATTCTTAGATGAAGAAAGTGAAAAAGATACGGGGAAAACCAAAGTCGACACGCTAAAAGGTAAGCTTGAGCTTAAGCAAGTTAGCTTTGTTTACCCTAATACAGATAAAAAGATATTAAATAAAATTGATTTAACTTTGCCTGCCGGTAAAACCTTAGCCTTAGTTGGTCGCTCTGGCGGTGGTAAGTCTACTGTGGCTAACTTGGTTCCTAGATTTTATGACATTAATGATGGTGAGCTGTTAGTTGACGGTATTAATGTTAAAGAGTACGCCCTAAACGACTTGCGCCGAAATGTGGCTTTAGTTAATCAAAAAATAGTACTTTTCAATGCAAGTGTTCGTGAAAATATTGCTTATGGTCACCTGGCTGATGCTTCTGATGAAGATATTATCGCCGCTGCCAAAGCGGCTAATGCTTGGGACTTTATTGAAAAATTAGAGCATGGTTTAGATACCCAGGTCGGGGAAGACGGTACACTTTTCTCTGGTGGTCAACGGCAGCGAATTGCAATTGCACGAGCTATTTTAAAAGATGCCTCCATCTTAATTTTGGATGAAGCAACCTCAGCGTTAGATTCAGAATCTGAACGAGCAATTCAGCAAGCATTAAACTCATTGATGAAAAATAGAACGACAATAGCGATTGCTCATCGATTATCAACGATAGAGAAGGCGGATATTATTGCTGTAATTGATCAAGGGCAAATTATAGAGCAGGGAAGTCATGATGAACTGTTAGCAAAAGGTGGTGCTTATGCCAAGCTTCATGGTCAGCAGTTTAATGAGGAAGAAAGCCACTAATGTTGGTGTATCGAATTTTAATGGGGTTGATTAGCCCTTTTATTCTGATGAAACTTTTTAAATTAGGGAAGGGTTACCCTGATTATTCTATTAGAAAGGTATTAGGCTTTAACAGAGAGGCTGTAAAGGCTGATGTTTGGATTCACTGTGCCTCTGTGGGTGAGGTGTTAGCGGCAAGGCCTTTAATTCAATCATGGCAAAACAGAAACCTTGATAAAAAAATACTTATTACAACTATGACGCCAACCGGTGCCGAACAAGTTACTAAAAGCTTTGGTGAATCTGTTGTTCATAGATACATTCCCGTTGACTGGTGCAGCTCGGTAAAGCGATTTTTAAAAATGGTCGATTGTCCTAAACTGCTTATTATAGAAACTGAGTTGTGGCCTAATTTGCTTTCTCAGGTGAAAAAAAAGGGAATGTCGCTCCACATTGTTAATGCGAGACTAAGTGAAAGGTCCTTTAAAAAGTATGCTAAGTTTTCAGATTTTTCACGAAAGTTGATGGCTTTGCCTGATAGTTTTTGTGCGCATGCAGACGCTGATGCAAAACGCTTTAAGGCACTAGGTGCATCGCAAGTGCTAGTAACAGGCAATATCAAGTTTGATTTAAAGGTTAATCCTCAAGTTATAAAGGATAATTGGCAGCAGTACTTTGCTAATAACGAATTTGTATGGATTGCTGCTAGTACTCATGAAGGTGAAGATGTGCCCTTGCTTGAAGAGCATCAAATTTTAAAGGCTCATCACCCAAGTGCGGTGCTTATTATTGTACCAAGACACCCTCAAAGGTTTGAGCAGGTTTTCCAGCAAGCTTGTGCTAAATTTGAAAATGTCGGGTTACGCTCTGAAACCCCAGTTGAAGAATGGCATAACCTTGATGTACTTGTGGGAGATAGCATGGGGGAGATGATGCATTACTTCCAGGCGTCCGACCTTGCTTTTGTTGGAGGTAGCCTGATTGAGAGAGGGGGGCATAACCCTATAGAGCCCGCTCTTTTGTCTAAGCCTGTTTTGGTGGGAGATCACACTTTTAACTTTAAAGACATTACTGAAAGCTTAGTCTTGTCTGGTGGTGGTTTGCGTTGCAAAAATAGTGAGTTAGTAGGAAGCCTATTACTCGCTTTTGCGAAAGATAAAGCTTTAGTTGCAGAAACGGGTACAGCAGCTTATGAGTATGCATTGAATAATCAAGGCGCGGTTGAAAGAGTGTTGGATGCAACTGACGCTTAGTCTAATCGTATTTCCCTAGTGTGCTTTTATCGCTTATGAAGAGAGGCTTTAATTTGCCTCTCTTACTGGTTTTTTTCTTATTTTCTAATCTAGTAACTCTTTAAAGTCTGATAAGCAGGTTTTTGCTGCGCTCATATCATTCTTAATATTAAATTCATGCCTAATGGCAATAACATCACAGCCTGCTTTTTGAGCTGCGCTAATTCCAGCAAATGAATCTTCAAATACCAAGGCGTCTTTTGCTTTTATATTGAGCTTTTTTAGAGCGGTCAGATACGCTTCTGGATGAGGTTTATGCTGGCTAACGTCTTCTTGGCTTATGATGAGATCAAAAAAGTGTTCAAGTTTCAGTTGAGTTAAAACTTGCTCAATCATCCAATTTGCGGCACTACTTACTACTGCAATTTTACAATTCAATTTTGCTAAATGCTCGAGGTAAGGCAAAAGGTTTTTACTAAGTCTAAGTTGCTCTTTTAAAAGGGTTTGGTAATGTAATCTGAAATGCTGATTAAACTCATTTAAATCTGGTTTTATATTCGCAGCAGCAAAGAAATGTTGCGTGACAGTTGGCCAATCTTGACCCATTACATCCTGATAAATCGTGTAATCCGTAGTGCTGTCATAGTCTTGGCAAGCTAGCGCGAGTGCTTTTCCTTTAAGTGGTTCTGAATTTACCAAAGTGCCGTCTAGGTCAAATAAATAAGCTAGGTATGTTTTGGGGATTTTGGGTGAGGGGGCTGAGTGTATCAAATCGTTTCCTTTAATTTTTATTCTGCCTTACATGGCAATGACCTTGTCTTAATTAAGAGGTCTAAACTGGCCTTAAGTTCAAAATATCGTTACAATCCGCTTCGATTTTTTATCTCATGGGGTGCACTGCTATTTTTGATGCAGGGCTGAGAAGCAAAGGCTAACCCAATGAACCTGATCCAGATTATGCTGGCGTAGGGATTGAGATCCTCTATTTATAATATTTTTTAGCGCTTAATTTTATAAGCCAAAAAATAGAGAGCCTTCAAGCCTCGCCGCTCACAATGCCAGATACGGCTTGTTTTTAGGAGCGACACAATGCGAACACTTTATATTACTTCTATAGCGCTAGCTACCCTAGCCAGTTTGTCTTTATCGGCTACAGTTGTACAGGCTGACGAAGCTAAGACGTTGAATGTTTATACCTATGATTCATTTGCATCAGACTGGGGGCCAGGCCCTAAAATTAAGGCCAATTTTGAAAAAGAATGCGCTTGTACCTTAAATTATGTCACCTTGGACTCTTCTGTTGGAATCTTATCTCGAGTGCAGCTTGAAGGGAGTTCTTCAAAAGCAGATGTGCTTTTAGGTTTAGATTTAAACCTAATGCAAGCGGCAAAAGCTAGCGGGTTAGTGTCGGAGCATAATGTGGATACTAGTAAGGTAACAACACCAGGCGGATGGAGTGATTCTTACTTTGTGCCTTTTGATCAAGGGTATTTCGCTTTTATCTACAATACCGAGACCTTGAAAGAGGTGCCTAAATCATTAAAAGAAGTGGTCGAAAATCAAGATCTATCTGTTATTTATCAAGACCCAAGAACCAGTACGCCAGGCTTAGGTTTAATGTTATGGATGAAGTCTGTTTACGGTGACGATGCTGGAAAAGCTTGGCAAACCCTAGCAAGTCATACCAAGACAGTTACCAAGGGCTGGTACGATGGCTACAGCATGTTCCTAAAAGGTGAAGCGGATCTGGTTTTAAGCTATACCACATCACCAGCCTATCATATGGTGGTAGAGAGTGAGTCTAAATATAAAGCAGTACCTGCATCTGAAGGTTTCTATCCTCAGGTTGAGGTCGCAGCTCAGTTAAAAAATGCACCGAATAAAGCCTTAGCGGATAAGTTTATGCAGTTTATTTTGACTCAAGGTTTCCAAGGTGAAGTTTCAACAGGTAACTGGATGTTTCCTGTGATTGAGCTAGGTGATGCTTTACCGAAAGCTTTTACTGGTCTTGAGCAGCCAGCTAAAGTGCTGACTTTGCCAGCCGAGCAAGTTGCCGCTAAGCGTAAGCAATGGATTAATGAGTGGCTAGATTCAGTTACTCAATGAGATTGGGTTCATTTGGAAGCAAGCTTACTATAAGTTTGCTTCCTGCTATCTTAATCATTGGTTTTTTCTGCGTTATTGGTGTTGCAAGCTTTATTGCTTTACTTGCTTTTCAAGATCTTTCAAATTGGCATCAAACTCTTTCAAGTCGCTATATCTGGCGATTACTTGAATTCTCTATTTGGCAGGCTTTATTAAGTAGTCTATTGAGTCTTGTTATTGCTATCCCTGTAACAAGTGCTCTTATGCATAGGCGTTTTATGGGGCGAGATTTTTTGCTACAACTTTTCTCTATTTCTTTAGTGGTTCCAACCATAGTTGCTATCTTAGGGATAGTTGTGGTTTATGGCCGTAGTGGCTGGATAACATCTGTAACTGACATTGAATTACCCTTGTATGGTTTGTTTGGTATCTTGCTAGCCCATGTCTTTTTTAATATGCCTTTGGCTGTACGTATTCTTATTCAATCCCATAGTTTGATCCCTTCAGGTCAGTGGCGTTTATCTTATCAGCTTGGTTTCTCTCGATGGAACTTATTTAGATGGGTGGAATGGCCCTATTTACGTAAAGCTTTACCCGGTGCTTTTCTACTTATATTTATGCTTTGTTTTACAAGCTTTGCTGTTGTTTTAAGTTTGGGGGGAGGGCCTAAATCTAGCACTCTAGAGGTGGCAATTTATCAAGCGCTTAAATTCGAATTTGATATAGCTAAGGCGAGTGTTTTATCTTTGCTTCAAGTATTTGTTTGTACCTTAATTGCTGTTCTAGTTTATCGGTTTGCTAGTGCTTACCAACAGGATTTTAGTTTAAAGCAATTAGATAGTTTTCCGGTGAAGGATAGCCTTCAAGCTAAATGTTTTGATTGGGGGATTTTAGCCTTGGCCTTGTTGATTCTATTACCTCCTTTTATTGCTATCTTGTCACCTATCTTTACACCGTTGTTTATAGATACGCTCTGGCAGGAAGCTACTTGGCAGGCTGTGTGGGTTTCAATCAAGATAGCTTTTCCAAGTGCTGCTCTTAGCTTGTTATTAGCGGTAGGTTTCGTTTCTTTGGCTAGGGTATCTATGGATAGACCAGGTTGGTCATGGCTTCCAAATAAGCTTGAGTATCTAGGTGGTATGATTTTAATATTGCCCAGTCTGGTGATGGCTACAGGTTTGTTTTTATTATTGCGTAACCTTGGTATAGCTGCATTTGATCAAGCGTACTGGGTGGTCGTTTGGGTTAATGCCGTAATGGCTTTGCCTTTTGTCTTAAGAGTTGTATTACCTACTTTTTATCAGCAAGAAAAGCGTTACCGCAAGCTGTATCAGAGCCTAGGTATAAGAGGCTGGGCGAGGCTTAAGATAGAGTGGCCAATGGTTCGACAATCTGTTGCTCAAGCGACAGCTTATGCTTTGTTGTTAAGTTTAGGGGATATGAGTGTTATTGCTCTGTTTGGCTCCCAAGGGTTGCTTTCTTTACCGCTTTATCTTTTTCAGTTAATAGGTTCCTACCGTATTGAGCAGGGCGCATGTATTGCTGTGATTCTGGTTTTGTTATGTTTTGCTCTTTTTTCAATATCTACCAGATTAATAGGCGGAAAATCTCATGCTTGAGTTCGATGTTCAATATCAGTGGCTTAATCAAAATGGAGAGGGCTTTAACGCAGATTATAAAGCTTGCCTGAATACTGGTGTTACAACTCTACTTGGTAGAAGCGGAGAAGGTAAAAGTACCTTATTACATCTGATTGGTGGCTTTCTTGAAGGGGGCGGAAATATTGACTATCAAGGTCAGAGCTTAGTTGATTTATCGCCTGAGAAAAGGCCAATAACTACGCTTTTTCAGAGTGATAATCTATTTCCGCAGTTAAGTGTTTGGCAAAATGTTGCGATTGGGTTAGCGACTAATTTAAAGCTTAATTTGATTCAAAAAGAAGCTGTAATCTGGGCTCTTGAGCGTACTCAGCTAACGCAAATGCAATCAAAACTACCTGAGGCGCTATCAGGTGGCCAAGCTCAGAGAGTGGCTATTGCAAGGGCGGTTGCTCGCGCTGTTGTGGCTCAAGAGGAAAGAAAAAAATCTATCCTGTTACTGGACGAGCCTTTTAGTGCACTTGACCCAAGCTTGCGTAGCCAAATGTTAGCTTTAGTTGCAGAACTTACTGAGCAATTAGGCTTAACGAGCATAATTGTTTCTCACTTACCTGAAGAGGCTAAATTAGTGGGAGGGCGACTTTTACTGATAGAAAAGGGTGAGGTGGTACTGCATCAAGGAGTAGAGGTGTTGGAGCAACTTGATGAGCAACCTGTGTTAATGCGTTATTTAAATTACTGATATTTTATATGAGCCTTTGATCCTAGTTTGGAGTTAACTTTTGAAACAGAGCCTTTTAGCTAAAGGGGTACTGGCTACCTTGGCTTATGCCTTTATTATGTCTGTTACCAGCTTGGTGGCTAAGTTGGTACAGGAAGAGGTGGCAGTTTCTGTATTGGTTTTCTGGCAAAGTGTAATTTGTGTTCTGCTATTGTTGCCTCAACAAAAAGGATATTGGAAGCGACATCCGATCAATATATGGAAGACACACTTCTTTCGGAGTATTTCAGGCTTTTTAGGTTTTTACTTTTTTTATCTTGCGATAAATCACATTCCTCTAGTCGAAGCTTCTATGCTGAGGGCATGTGCTCCCTTATGTGTTCCTATTGTTGTCTTATTAATTCATAAAATAAGAGTGCCTAGTTCTCGCTGGCTACCTTTGTTGTTGGGCTTTATTGGGGTAGCTTTGATTATAAAGCCGACACCTAATCAGTTTGACCCTTGGCAACTTGTTGGTTTTCTCTCTGCTGTTGGTTTAGCGCTTTCCATGGTAACAACTCGTATGTTGTCTAAAAATGTTAGGCCAAAAGAAACCATGACAATATACTTCTTGATTTCGGCTTGTCTATCTTTGCTTTTGTCTCTGTATGATGGTGTAAGTTTAACTTTGCCGCTTCATCTCATTCCGCATGTCATGATAGTTGGCCTAACCTTGTATTTTGCTATGTATCTTTACACTCTGGCTTATGGGTTTGCACCTGCCAGTATAGTGTCGCCAGTAAGCTATATTGGAGTGGTGTTTAGCGGTTTATGGGGAATGTTAATTTGGGGGCATGTGCCTGATCTGTTTGCTATTTCAGGCATGTTGTTGATTTTTTCGAGCGTCCTTTTGACGACTTATTTATCAAGTCGTCAAGTTTAGTGTTTGTTCATTACTATGTTTGAGATTTTGCTCTGCGAAGGTTTTGAACACTAAGTCCGAGAAGAATACAAACTAACCCTATTATTGTTGAGCTTTGAATGGTTTCGCCCGCAAATTGTGACAACCAGAAAATAGAAAGGATGGGAGACAGGAAAATAAAGTTGGCAATACGACTGGCTTTATCTGTCAGTTTAAGCGCTTGGTTCCAAAGGACAAAAGTAATCCCCATTTCAAACAAGCCTATATAAAAAGCGCCTAAAACCCCTTCTATTGGCCAGTTTGTGAGGTTTCCGTTTGCCCAGCAATAAATGAAAATCATAGGAATGGCGAAGGCAAAGTTTAGCGTAAGCCCGATTAAACTAGGTCGAGTATCCTTGGTGTTAAATAGCCAGTACAGAGCCCAGATAATGGTGCTCAGTAAGGCTAGTAAAACGCCAGTTAAGTTACCAAAGTTTAAGCTTAAAGGGTGTCCTTGAGTCGCAATAACAAGAACGCCAAAATAGCAGCAAAGAGCAGCAACTATGTCGTTTGACGTTAGCCTTTGTTTCATTAAGGGGACGGCCAGAAGGCTAAGCATGATTGCCCAAGTGTAATTAATTGCTTGAGCTTCTTGTGCTGGCAGTAAATCATAAGCGGCCAGTAAGATTAGATAGTAAATAAATGGATTAATCGCGCCAAAAAAAAGTGAGCTTTTGTAGCTTTTTTTAGCTTCATGAATTAAAAGATGAGCTTGTTTTTTGATTAGAACCAATGTCAGTAAAAAAATGAACGAGGTGATGCTCGCAATTAAAAGAAGTTGAGCTGGTTCTAAATGTTTTAAAGAAATGCTAAAGGCCGTTGCAACGGTTGACCAAAAGAAGACAGAAATAAGGCCGTATATTACGGCCTTTTGGTTGTTATTTTGTACAGACATAAGTTCAAAACGTTGAGTTGGCTAAATGGTTGTAAAAATCAGTTAAAAACGAGCAAAAGCACCTAAACTGATTGCGTTACTAGTGTCATCTTCGACGATAGGGCTGTCGGCAATGTCATTGTAGCGGTTGTGCGCTAGTTTAAGGTTTAAGAAGGCTGTTTTTGTCATTGGAAAGTTCATCGCTAGAGAAAAGCTAACTTTTTGAGTGCTGCCTGAATTATATGCAGCGATATTTCCGCCTGTTCTATCAGATTCTGCTTGGCTTACGCCATAGATATGGTTGCTGAGCTTTTTGTCTAAGTAACGGTATGAAATAGCGGGAGAAACACCAATTTCATTTACTTTTAATCTTAGTTTTGCTGTGACTTCCCCAAAAAAACCATCATGTTCACCTAATACATCTTGCCCTGCTTTAAATGTGACTGGGCCAATTCTGTATGCGGCAACTGTCATAAGAGTTAAGTCTCTATCATCTAGTTTTTGTACATCGGCATTGTCTGAGTCATCAGGGTCATAATTTTCATTCTCAAGGCTTAAGCCAAAACTAATGTTTTGGAATGATTGTAAAGGGAGAAGTCGATACCCCAGTTCTATCCCTTGAAAATAAACATGCTCTCCTTGATACACAACTAATGGCCAAACTTGTGTTTCTTCATCAGTATCAAGGTGAACTGATGAACTAGTCGTTGCAATTGCGCCAAGAGTCCAAGGGGGAATTGTCTGTGCCATAGCTGAAGATGACGCAACTAGACTGATTAAGGCAAGCTTGGGTAGATATCTCATGAAAAGATCCTTTTCTTCAGTATGTTTAGGCTGTTTTAAAAATTTTGAGCATAGTCCCAGAAAATCGCTCATTAATATAGGCTTAAATTGTCAAAAAATAAGCAATCTTTCAATCAAATCTCACAGATTTCATAATAAGCAGACATTACCCAAGATTCTGGCTAGGTTTTTTAAGATCTGTGTTATATAATGCGCCACCCCGTAAATCATACACTCCTTGTCTCACAGCTTTTAACGGGGGAGCTTCGGAGACTAAGAACCCATAAGGAGCTTCAATGCGTCATTATGAAATCGTCTTTCTGGTTCATCCAGATCAAAGCGAACAAGTTCCAGCGATGGTTGAGCGTTACACTAACCTAATCACTGAAGATGGTGGTCAAGTACACCGTCTAGAAGATTGGGGTCGCCGCCAATTAGCTTACCCAATTAACAAAATTCACAAAGCTCACTATGTTCTTATGAACATCGAAGCTTCTGAAGCTGTTATGTCTGAATTAAACGACACTTTCCGCTACAACGATGCAATCATCCGTAACTTGGTGATCCGTCGTAAAGGTGCGGTAACTGAAGTTTCTCCAATTAAAGCTGCTGAAAGCCGTGAAGACCGTCGTGCACCACGCGAAGAGCGTCAAGAACGTACAGAAGCTGTTGAAACACCTGCTGAAGAAAAATCTGCAGAGTAATTTATTAATTTAGGAGATCCTCATGGCTCGTTTTTTCCGTCGTCGTAAGTTCTGCCGTTTTACAGCAGAAGGTACCGTTGAGATCGATTACAAAGATCTAGACACACTTAAAGGTTATGTTACTGAAACTGGTAAAATTGTACCTAGCCGTATTACTGGCACTAAGGCACGTTACCAGCGTCAGCTAGCGACCGCTATCAAACGCGCTCGCTACATCGCACTATTGCCATACACTGATAGCCACTTCAACTAAGAATGTGGTTTTAAGTACCTAATGAGTAAATTAGCGCAATGGGTAATGAATCGCCGAATGAATGCCATTATTGGCGTCGCGGCGTTTAGTGCCATTCCTTTACTTGTTTTTATAGCCGGTGCAATTCAAGGCTTGGTGGTACTTAGGAAAGGTGTTGCAGAAGGCATATCTGTATTTGCGTGGGGAGGTCTAACAGCCTTATTGCTGTGGGTCTTTCAAGGTGATGCGACGACCATTTTAATATTGGTTCAAGCTGCCTTATTTAGTTATGTGTTAAGAACTACCGTGTCCTGGGGAGCTTTGTTTGTAATAGCAGTGGTAATTGCTGTTGTTAACGTTTTTGCGCTCCCTTTGCTCATGTCTGGTGTGCTCGATCTTCTTCTTGAGATGATGAAAGAGTTGTTTTCCCAGATGAAGGTGACAGGTGTAAGTGATGAGAGCTTGTATCAAGAACTTGTCGTTTCTATGTCTGTGGCACAAATGTGTATATCAATTGCGGCTGTTTTCCTTGCTAGGAGTTGGCAGTCAAAGTTATATAACCCAGGTGGTTTGGCAAAAGAATTTTTGCAGTTAAGGTTGGCTTTGCCAATAACATTAACATTTGCAGTGATGGTTCTTTTAGGCGAAAGCTTGGGTGAATCATTTCAGTTTCTTGCTCACATAGTTATTCCTATTTTTGTCCTTGTAGGGCTAGCGTTAGTACATGGTGTGTTTGCGAAAAAGAATATTGGGAAAGTTGGGCTGATTGCTTTTTACCTAGTAGGATTGTTTATATTAAACGCTTATATCGTCAATATACTGATTGTATTGGTTATTGTTGATAGTTTTGTTGATATTCGCAGTCGTATTTCTGGTGCAGCGCCCACTTCTGACTAAAGCTAATGATTATTTAGAGGTGATCGAGATGAATGTGATTCTACTCGACAAAGTAACTAAGCTAGGTGGTATCGGTGACCAAGTTGTCGTAAAACCAGGCTATGCTCGTAACTTTTTGATTCCGAACAAAAAAGCTGTAATGGCAACGAAAGCTAACATTGCAACTTTTGAAGAGCGTCGTGCTGAGCTAGAAGCTCAAGCTGCAGAACGTACTGCTGCTGCACAAGCACGTGCTGAACAATTGAATGGTAAAACTTTCACAATCGAAGCAAATGCTGGTGATGAAGGTAAACTATTCGGTTCTATCGGTACTCGCGATATCGCTGACGTGATCTCTGCTACTGCAGAAGTATCTAAGTCAGAAGTACGTCTACCAGAAGGCGCTATTCGCCACACTGGTTCTTTTGAAGTTGACGTTCAACTACACTCTGAAGTAGTTGCAACTGTTACTTTGGAAGTTGTTGCTCAGTAATCGTTGAGATTCTGAATAACAGACTGCAAAATAGGGCAGCTGGCGTTTCGTCAGTTGCCCTTTTTTATGGCGTTTTTATGTGAAGAGCAATTTACTTTTAATATAAGGTGAGTTGTTTTGTGATTAAGCTGATTATTACTTAATGGTGTAGATTTGGAAAATTCAGATGTGAGTGCAATAAAGTTGCCGCCTTATTCGGTTGAGGCTGAGCGTTCTGTTGTGGGTGGCTTAATGCTTGATCCAAATGCATGGGATAAAGTATCTGAATTGGTTGTATCTGATGACTTTTATCGTCCAGAGCACAAACAAATTTTTGCCGTTATCGCAAAGCTTGCTGATGAATCTGAGCCTATTGATGTTGTTACCATAGGCGAAAAGCTAGATAAGCGTGGTGAGCTTGAAGATGTCGGTGGGATGACTTATCTCATCGAGATGGCTGAGGCGACACCTAGTTCGGCTAACATTGCAAGCTACGCGGATATTGTACGTGAGCGATCTGTCTTACGTCGTTTGATAACCACAACAAATGAAATTTCTACTCGAGCCTTTCATCCTGAAGGTTTAACTGCTGCAGAAGTGTTAGATGAAGCTGAGCGTAAAATCTTCCAAATTGCTGAGGGTGGTGATAAGAAAGGTGGGCCGCGAATTGCGTCAGATATCTTAAGTGCAACTGTTGATAAAATTGATGAGCTTTATCATCAAGAGGGTGAAATTACGGGGCTAAGTACAGGTTTCACTGACTTGGATGCAATGACATCTGGGTTACAAAAGTCTGACTTGGTTATCGTAGCGGGTCGTCCTTCTATGGGTAAAACAACTTTTGCCATGAACTTGGTTGAAAATGCCGCCATGATTACAGATATGCCTGTGGTGGTGTTTAGTCTTGAGATGCCTTCTGAGCAACTTATGATGCGTATGCTTTCTTCGCTTGGACGAATAGACCAAACGCGCATGCGTTCTGGTCAGCTTCTACAAGAAGACTGGGATAAGCTGATGTCTGCCGTCAAAATGTTAAAAGACAGAAAGTTATTTATTGATGATACCGCCGGCATTAGTCCGACGGAGATGCGTTCTCGGGTTAGGCGAATCGCACGTGAACATGGTGATGGCAAGGTGGCCCTGATCATGATCGATTACCTTCAATTGATGCAGATTCCTGGCTATAGCGAAGGGCGTACCAATGAAATCTCTGAAATTTCTCGTTCCTTAAAAGCCATTGCGAAAGAAATGGAGTGCCCTGTGATAGCGCTTTCTCAGCTTAACCGAAGCTTGGAGAATAGACCAAATAAGCGCCCAGTTAACTCGGACTTGCGTGAATCTGGGGCGATCGAGCAGGATGCGGACATTATTTCATTTGTATATCGTGATGAGGTTTATAACGAAGACACGCCTTATAAAGGGGTTGCTGAAATCATTATTGGTAAACAACGTAACGGTCCGATTGGTACATGTCGTTTGTCATTTGTTGGTAAATTCACCCGTTTCGAAGATCTATCTCCCGATGCATATCAAGATTTTGATGATGAATAAGGAAAAAGATTGGCAATATACGTTTTTTTTAGTAAAGCGATATTGATTTATCTAGCTTAGTTAATGGTTTAGAATTATTTTAATGTGAAGAGAATAACGCCCTTTTAAATATGGGTGATCATAATAAAATAATATCGAGAAAACTTATGCGTAAGATGTCAGCAACAAACAAAGAAACGGCTTTCCCTGCTGATTATGTGCTTGTTTCTAGTACAGATATTAAGGGAAAAATCACCTTCGTAAATGACGAATTCTGTGAAATAGCAGGTTACTCTAGAGAAGAGTTGATGGATCAGCCACATAACTTGATTCGTCATCCTGATGTGCCTCCGGCTGTTTTTGCCGATATGTGGGCTAATCTAAAGAAAGGAAACTGCTGGCTTGGTATTGTTAAGAACCGTTCAAAAAACGGTGACCATTATTGGGTGAGTGCTCATGTAAGCCCTTTGATTGATAATGGTAGTGTTATTGGTTATGAATCTGTGCGTCGTAAAGCGACAGCAGCAGAAGCCCTGCATGCTCAAGGTCTTTACGACAGAGTAAATAAAGGGAAATCTATTGTTCCTAACTCTGTTAAATTAGCCTCTTTTTTCCAATCAAGTTTTATTCCTTCAATTTTATCTTTGCTTGTCCTCATTTTGATCAGTCTTGGGACTGGTGTTGTTTGGGCGCAGGTAGCTGGTGTGATTGCTGGTGCAATTGGTTTATTTGCAGTACTTCAACAGCGCACAGGTTTGGATGAAAGTTTAAAGGCAATTCCGGTAGAGTCCCATAATGTGGTTGGGCAGTATTTATATTGTAAAAGGATTGGTGCGAAAGCGGCTTTAAGTTTTGCTCAGCTACACCAGGAAGCTGCGAGAAATACCTTCCGTCATAGATTGTTGGAAAGTTCGAAAAACCTTACTGTGCGTGCTAGTACAGTTAAAAATGGTGTGTCAGTGAACCTTAAAGGGTTTGCTCTGCAAAATAGTAAATTCGATGCGGTTGCTGCTGGTGGCGCACAAATGCTATCCAGTATTCAAGAGGTAGCACAAAATGTTAATGCAGCTGCTGAAGCAACAGAGTCAGTATGTGCAGAAACACGAAGTAGTCAGACATTGGCAGAAGAGACTGGTAGTACAATACGTCAGGTTTATAGTGAAATTAATGACGCTAAAAAAGTAGTCGATGTTTTGGCGAAAGAGAGTGATACCATTAATGAGGTGGTGAACTCTATCAGTGATATTGCAGAACAAACCAACTTACTTGCTTTGAATGCTGCAATTGAAGCGGCACGTGCAGGTGAAGCGGGTCGTGGTTTTGCTGTCGTCGCTGATGAGGTGCGAGCTTTGGCAACTCGAACTCAGCAAGCGACTCAGAATATCAATCAAATGACTGAAGAGCTTAAGCGAAATACAGAAGCTGTGTTAAAGACAATTGATCAAGGGACAGAGGTTGCTAAGCAAGGTGTTGATCGTATTGAGCGAGTGGCCTTGAATATGACATCAATTGAAGAAGCTATTATGAAAATAGTTGATATGACTTCTCAAATTAATGTAGCTGCTCATCAGCAGGAGCAAGTGGCAGAAAGCCTGAATCTACAAATGGGTGAAGTAACTGAATTAAACAGTAAGAGTATCGGACGAGCTGAAAATTCGGTTGCTGCTATTACAGCTATCGAAGAAGAAGTTTATGAGCAAGTGAATCTAGCAGAGCGTTTTAAAGGCTAATTTCAACCTGTCATAAGATTGATAAAAAAGCCCTGAGCTAATTTTTGGCTCAGGGCTTTTTTGATTAAATGAATTACTCAAAAATTATTGAGAGGGAATTATTTATTGAGTTTTGCTAGTACATTGAAGATTGCTGATCCTAGTTTGTCTAGATCTGTTTTTTGGGCAACAAAAGGAGGCATTAGGTAAACGAGTTTTCCAAAAGGTCTTACCCAAACCCCTTCGTCAACCAACATAGGTTGGATGATTTTTTGATTGACGGCTTCTTTTAGTTCAACCACGCCAATGGCGCCAAGGCAACGAACGTCAGCGACATTATCAAGCTCTCTGCAAGCTTCTAGGGCAGAATGTAAGTTGCTTTCTACATTGCCAATTAAGACTTCAAGGTCGTACTCCATCAGAAGCTCAAGGCTTGCATTGGCTGCACTGCATGCAAGGGCGTTACCCATAAAGGTTGGGCCGTGCATGAAAACACCATCATTATCACTTATGCCAAGAGCAACCTTGTCGTTGGTTAGAGTGGCTGCCAGCGAGCAGTTACCACCCGTTAGTGCTTTGCCGACACACATGATATCTGGGCTAACATTGGCGTGGTCGCAAGCGAACATCTTACCTGTGCGACCAAAGCCAGTTGCTATTTCATCCAGAATAAAAAGAATCTCAAACTCTTCACAAAGGGCTTGTATTTCGGTGAGGTATGCAGGGTTGTAAAAACGCATTCCTCCTGCGTTTTGTACAACGGGTTCAAGAATGAAACCTGCAATTTTTTCACCTGATTCTTTAAAGAGAGTGCGTATCTCATTTAGGTAAGTAGGGTCAACTTCTTTCTCTAAACCTGCAGGTGGTGGGCTCACGAAGTATTGTGGTGTGAGGGCTTGATTAAATAGGCCATGCATACCATTGACGGGATCACACACAGACATGGCGGCAAAAGTGTCTCCATGGTAGCCGCTTCTTGGGGTAGCGAATTTTTGTTTATTCGGTTTGCCTTGAGTGTGCCAATACTGAATTGCCATTTTCAAAGCAACTTCGACAGAGACTGAACCTGAGTCGCTAAAGAATACCCGCTCCAGTCCTTCTGGGCTTAGATGTATTAATTTTTGACCAAGCTCGATGGCGGGTTGATGAGTTAAGCCGCCAAACATGACATGAGAGAAGTTGTCGATTTGAGTTTTCATTGCTTGGCTTATTCTAGGGTGGTTATAACCGTGAATAACACTCCACCATGATGCCGTGCCGTCAATTAAGTGTCGACCATCTGCTAGTTGAATTTGCATGCCTTGGGCTTTTTCAACTAGGTAATGGGCAATGGGTGTGCTCATAGAGGTGTAGGGGTGCCATAGCAGCTGTTTATCAAGTTCGACTAGCTCTGAGTGCTGATCTTTGTTTGTTGTTTGGATGGGAGCTGTCATTAGTGTGCGCCTTCTCATGCTGATTTTATCTGGGCAATCTTAGCGAAACTCTTTTGACTGAGCTAGTCACAAAAATCTATTAGTTGCTTTCGTCTCCCTTTGCAGGTGTTCTTGCTAGGCTCCATACATCGACTTTTGTTGCGCCTGCCTCTTTTAGTTTTGTGATGCACGCATCTATGGTTGAGCCTGTGGTGATGACATCATCAAATAAAGCTACATGGGAAGGAACTCCACTTGGGCAGTGAAAATTTTTAGGTTTGAGTTTGTGCCTTTGCGACTTGTTTAGGTCGTGTTGAGGAGCTGTGTCCAGCTTTTTTACTAGCAGCTTGCTTGATAAAGGAAGGTCTATGGCGAGCTGAGCTAATAGGTTGCGACTTAGTAGTGTCATATGACAGAAGCCTCTTTGGCGCACTCTGTTTATATGGCTAGGAACTGGGATAAGTGCTTGAGGCCATGGTTTGCTGTTTGCTTGATAATGATCTTGTAGTGCTTGAACTAAGAGGTGACATAAAACCTGAGTGTTTTGATATTTACTTGAAAACTTGAGTCCAGTTATCAGGGTTTTTGTGTGTCCTTGATAAACGAGCGGGCTAAGCAGCTGGTTATATTGAGGTGGCTTTTTTTGGCATTCTCCACATAAGTTTATGGGCTTAGATGTTGGCAGTTTACAAGCTTGACAGTGTTGCTCGTTGAAGAAAAAACCATTCAAACAATTTTTGCAAATGAGTTGAGGTGATTTAATTTGGCAGAAGAAACAGCGATCTAAAAAATGTCGGTAGTAAACTTGTGATATTTTTTGGGTTGACAGAAAAGACCAGTCCATTAGTATTGCTATCCTTGCAATCATTTATTTGGGGAAACCATGTCTGCCACAAACCTTTTCGAAGCGAAACATAATTGGACTCATGCTGAGGTGCAAGCCTTATTTGATCTTCCTTTTATGGATCTATTATTTCAAGCGCAAACTGTTCATAGGCAGAACTTCAAACATAATGAGGTACAAGTTAGTACCTTGCTATCTATTAAAACAGGTGCGTGCCCTGAAGATTGTAAATATTGCCCTCAAAGTGGTCACTACAATACTGAGCTTGAAAAAGAAAAGCTAATGGAAGTGGAAAAGGTATTGCAAGAAGCAAACCTGGCTAAAGAAAAAGGGGCAACACGTTTTTGTATGGGGGCTGCGTGGAAGCACCCTTCTGAAAAAGATTTTCCATATGTATTGGAAATGATTAAAGGTGTTAAAAAGTTAGGCCTTGAATCTTGCGTAACGTTAGGAACGTTGAACGATAAACAAGCGGCTATGTTATCTGAAGTCGGCCTTGATTATTATAACCATAACTTAGACACCTCAGCTGAGTATTACAACAGCATTATTACAACACGCTCGTATCAAGACCGTTTAGACACTTTGGATCGTGTTCGCGATTCGGGAATCAAACTATGTTGTGGCGGTATTATGGGAATGGGTGAAGAACAAAATGATCGTATTAGCCTATTGCGCCAACTATCTGAAATGAAGCCACACCCAGAGAGTGTACCGATTAATATGCTTGTTAAAGTAGAAGGTACGCCAATGGAAAATGTAGAAGATTTAGATAACTTTGAGTTTATTCGAACGATAGCGATTGCACGCATCATGATGCCAAAATCACATGTGCGTTTATCTGCGGGTCGTGAAGGTATGAATGAACAGATGCAAGCTTTGTGTTTCATGGCTGGCGCAAACTCTATTTTTTATGGTGAGAAGTTATTAACAACACCTAACCCAGAGGCCCATAAAGATATGCAGCTATTTAATAAGCTGGGTATCAACGCGGAGACTCGCGAAGAGCACTCTGATGAAGAGCAGACAGAAGCGATTCTAGCTGATGTGCAAGCACATCAAGAATCAAAAGTATTCTATGATGCTGCAAAGTAGAGTGAGCTTATGTCGACTAGTCCTGATTGGGTGCTTGCAGCATTAGAAGAGCGAAGAAAACAGGCCTTATTTCGTCATACGGTTATTATGGAAGGTGCTCAAGTGCCTTCCATAGAAATTAATAAAAATGCCTATCTGGCATTTTGTTCAAATGATTACCTAGGTTTATCTAATCACCCTAACATGGTGAAAGCCATGCATGAATCCGCACAGCGTTATGGTGTTGGAAGTGGGGCATCGCACTTAGTTAATGGTCATAATCGCGAACATCAAGGCCTTGAAGAAGAGTTAGCTGATTGGTTAGGTTATGACAGGGTAATGCTTTTTAGCACAGGTTATATGGCTAACTTGGGCGTGATTGCGGCGTTCGCTGGTAAAGATAATGGCGTAGTACAAGATAAACTCAATCATGCATCCCTTATTGATGGTGCTCAGTTAGCTGGGGCAAAAATGAGGCGCTATCTTCATTCAGACCTAGTGTCTGCTCAAAAAACGCTATCTCGCTTTACCCAAGATCAAACAAAATCCACCATTTTAGCAACAGATGGTATTTTTAGCATGGATGGTGACAGGGCTCCATTAGCTGGGCTCGCTTCTTTGTGTGAACAAGAAAATGCGCTTTTAATGGTGGATGATGCACATGGCTTAGCTTGTTGTGGGGAAACTGGGCGTGGCTCCATGGAGCTTGAAGGTGTTACGCCAGATGACGTTCCGCTATTAGTGGGAACATTTGGTAAAGCGTTTGGTACTGCTGGGGCTTTTGTGGCTTGTTCTCATGACTTTGCAGACTATCTTACTCAGTTTTCTCGTCCATATATTTATACGACAGCTATGTCTCCTGCTATTGTTGGAGCGACAAGGGCAAGTTTAAGCATAATAAAAAGTGATGAAGGTCTAATGCTTAGGCAAAAATTGGCTGCTAATATAGTTTTTTTTAGACAAGCTGTTGGGCAACTACCTATAACCTTATGTGAATCGGAAACTGCGATTCAGCCTATTTTGGTTGGTGATAGTGAGCTGGCATTAAGTTTGAGTGAATCTTTGAAGAAAAGTGGTATTTGGTGTACTGCCATTCGCCCTCCAACTGTACCGCAGGGGAGTGCAAGATTACGTATTACTCTCTCTTCACAACATAGTTTTGATCAAATCTCACACTTGGTTAATAGCTTGACGTTAGCATTGGCGACAAGGAATTAAAGGCATATGCGTTATCGATTAGAACAAGAATATTTTGGTAACCCTGAGAATCAAGCGATTTTTATTTTGCCTGGTTGGGCTATGCCAAAAGAGTGTTTACATGAGTTGGCTCAAAAGTTAAGTGCTAATCATTATGTTGTTTTAGTGAATTTGCCTGGCATTTCAAGAGATGCTGACTTGATTCAAGATGCCGTTATTGGGCCTAATTATGACATTGATGCCTTAACTGAGCAGTTAGTGGCTGCTGCACCTAAAGACGCGTGGTGGATTGGCTGGTCTTTAGGAGGCATGATTTCAAGTTACGTTGCGGCTCATAGAGCTAGCTGTGTAAAGGGCTTGATCACTATTGCAACGAGCCCTGCTTTCGTTCAAACCCATGATTGGCAGCTCGCTATGCCTTTACAAGATTTTGAAGCTTTTGAGCAGCTCATTGCCAAGGATGCTGCAATGGGTTTAAAGCGCTTTATTGCATTACAAACCAAAGGTGGCTTAGAGGCGTCTCGTGTAC
This sequence comes from Marinomonas sp. S3726, assembly GCF_000967665.1. Taxonomy (NCBI): domain Bacteria; kingdom Pseudomonadati; phylum Pseudomonadota; class Gammaproteobacteria; order Oceanospirillales; family Oceanospirillaceae; genus Marinomonas; species Marinomonas sp. S3726. The sequence continues at coordinate 78,883 of NZ_JXYC01000003.1, forward strand.
GTAAACAATTGGCTAGTTGGGTTGAACCTGGTGTTTATATGTCTTTAGCTTTAGAAGGAGGGTTACGCCTTTTAAAGGATTTGGACGTGAGGCGAGAGCTAGAAATTCTGGATATGCCAAGTTTGCATATTTTGGGTGAAAATGATGCTTTAGTGGACACTAGTTGGCCAAGAATGATCAAAAATGAGTGCGTACCTATCGAATATAAAATACTTGAAGGATGCGCTCATCAACCATTTTTAGAAGACTTGAACTTGTTATACCCACATATAGAAAACTTTTTGAATGCCCACTAAAAACATTATTCCCTGCTATAAGCAAGAAGTCGCAAAATCTTTTAATAAAGCGGCTTCGACTTACGATGATTTCTCTCAATTTCAAGCTAATGTGTTGACGCATTTAAAAGGTATGTGTCCACAGGATAGATTTAAACTAAGTTTGGATTTAGGTTGTGGTACAGGGAATGCTGCTAGTTTTTTAGATTCCAACTCAGACTATCTCGTTAGCTTTGACTTATCTGTCAATATGTTGCAAAAAAACCAGCAAAAATCACCTGGTAGCTTTGCTGTGTGTGGTGATGCAGAGGCATTGCCTTTTCAAGATAATTGCTTTGATTTTATTTTCTCAAGCTTATCAATACAGTGGTGTGAAAATTTAAAATTGATTGGAAGTGAGGTCTCAAGGGTTTTGCTGCCTAATGGTGATTTTCTGGTTTCTACTTTAGCGCAAGGCTCAATGCCAGAGATTGCTCATTGTTGGCGTCAGGTTGACGGCCATACACATATAAATCACTACCCAAGTTATGATGACTTGGTTGCCCAGATAAGCTCCACTGGGCTTGTGGTTAAGCAGCTTGTATGCGAGCCAATGACTATGTGGTTCGACTCTCCCAAAGAAGCAATTGATTCCCTCAAAAAAGTAGGGGCGAGCGTGTTGGTGGAAGAAGATGAAAGGCAAGTTGTAACGCCAGCATCTTGGCGAGCCTTTCTTAGTGAGTATGAGAAGCTTCGTACTGAAAAAGGTATTCCTTTAACTTATCAACTTGTTTATCTACATCTTAAAAAAGAACAAAGAGAGAATTAAATGGCAGCTAAAAAACGTTTTTTTATAACGGCAACAGACACTGATGCAGGTAAAACTTTTGTGGCTGCAGGTATTTTGGCGGCGGCAAAGCGTGCAGGTCTTGCTACTATGGGGCTGAAACCTGTTGCTGCTGGTGCTGAATTAGTTGAGGGTGTCTTGCGTAATGATGATGCTTTAGCATTAATGGCGCAAACCAGTGTTAAGCTAACTTATGAACAAATTAATCCAGTGTTACTGAAAGAGGCGATAGCGCCTCACATTGCTGCTGAGAATGCAGGTGTTAGTATGTCTGTTGCAAGGCTTGAAGGTGTGATTAAAGGGGCGCTATTAACTCCGCATGACTTTGCTCTTGTAGAAGGTGCTGGTGGGTGGCGGGTGCCGCTTAATTCTCGTGAGATGTTATCGGATCTTGCAAAGTCGTTAAATTTCCCTGTTATTCTTGTCGTTAATATGAAGCTAGGCTGTATAAATCATGCCACTTTGTCGGCAGAAGCGATTCAAAGGGATGGACTTAATATTGTCGGTTGGATTGCTAATATGGGGGATTCTATGCCTTATTATGAAGAGAATGTTGCTGCTATAAACTCCATAATTACTGCACCTTTACTTGCTAAGTTAACTCAATACGAAAATGTTGAAGACTCATTTTTAGAGTTTGATAACATCTTGTCCCAACTCTAAATTAAGTGACTTTAATGACTATTTGGTCTTAACTTATGTAGAGACAGCGCCTATTTTTCTCCTATGACATTTTGCTATCTCGCCAAGGTGCAATTACCTGTCATATTTTTAGCGATGAAAAAAATTATGAAACTTGTATAGATAGATGTTAGGTGCCAGTAGTCATTTAATTGTCCAATGAAAAGGTTAAGTTATGACGGTAAAGGTTGCTCCAGAAAGTAAGAATTTATCGCGTGTTAAAGTTCCTGTCTTAGTTCCCCTCGCAATTGCTCTAAGTGTTTTATGTACTGCTTTTTATTTAGTTGTATCGAATTTATCTGATGATCATCAAGAAGATAACTTAATCAGTGCTGTAACACGTTTTGATGAGCAAACTTATCAAGTGTCACAGCAGCAAGGTAAGTTGATGCTACATAACTTGCGTTGGATAACTGATCGCTTCACAAGCATGAGAGAGACAGATAGCCGTTTAATTGATGAACACTTGCAGGAACTCTTTCGAGCTTCTAGGGATTCAATTGATATTAGTCGCATTATGTATGTTTCTCCGAAATTAAAAATATTAGGAGAGGTGTGGGATGAGCAAGCGATTTCTCAAGTTGAGAGTTCGGCTGTAACCATGGCCGTAGAAGAGCGGCAGCCAGTAGTTGATCTCGTCCTTTTGGATAATGGCGAGCTTCTGTTGCGGGCTGTAATGCCAGTGATTATGGAAGATCGACTTAATGGCTATTTAGTAATGGATAAACCGCTTGATAGGTTGGTAAAAAATTTAGCAATAGGCCAAAACATTTACTTATCTATGTTGGTTAATAAAGAAGGGTTGGATATTGAGTCTGTAAAGAGACGTTATCGTATTTACAGTAGGGATTTATCATTTAATCAATTTGGTCAATTTTTATCTGTTAACAACAATAATAGTCTCCTTAATCAAAGTGCTTTCTCTAGCCTTCTAAGTGATTATTATGACGACAATAGAGGTAATGAGATCTACTACGCAACAGATGTTGCTGTTGATAAACGTATTTTTGATGTTGGTATCATCCCTATTTCGAATGTTTCTGGTGATCTTTTCGCCCATTTATTAATTGCTCAGGATACGACAAAGGTAAAACAAGATCTGAAGTTTACTTTAGTCTTAACGGGGGCGCTGGTTAGTGTCATAGTGCTTCTATTATGTGGCTTTTTTTATGTGTTGTTAGGGCGTATTGAAAGCCAAATTAATCAGAGTGAAAGTAAGCTTTTGTTGGCAAATGATAAGACTGAGAAGCATAGGCAGGAAGCTGAACAGAAGAAACTTGAAGCTGAGGAGCTTAAGTTACAGGCAGAACAAAGTCGTGATGAAGCAGAGCTTCATCGCCAAGAAGCGGAAGTAAGTCGGGATGATGCTGAGCAAGAAAGAAAAGAAGCCGAAAATGCACGAGCCGAAGCCGTTAAGGCAAATGAGGTTAAATCTGAATTTTTAGCGAAAATGAGTCATGAATTAAGAACGCCTCTAAATGCCATTATTGGTTTGTCAGAGATGATGTATGAGGATGCATTGGAATTTGATGATGAAGATTATGTTGAGCCATTGGACAGAGTTCTAAGGGCTGCTAAGCATCTATTGAACCTTATTAATGATATTTTGGATATTTCAAAAATTGAAGCTGGGAAAATGGAGCTTCACCGAGAAGCATTTGACTTAGAAATGGCGTTAGAAGATGTTTTAGCTTCAATTAAACCTTTGTCAGATAAGAAATCGATTCCTTTGGTTGGTGAATATGAGGGGCTAGGTGATCACTTTAATGATCAGACGCGTTTGAAGCAAATCTTGCTAAACCTCATGAGCAATGCAGTGAAGTTTACTGATGAAGGTTCTGTGAAATTATCTGCCTTTGCAGATGAAACTAATCTTCATATTGCTGTTTGTGATTCTGGGATAGGGATGAATCAAGAGCAATGTGACAATTTATTCCAAGACTTTGTTCAGGTTGACTCCTCCAGTGTAAGAAAGCATCAGGGAACGGGTTTAGGCTTGGCAATCAGTCGTAAATTCGCTCGTATGATGGGGGGCGATATTTTAGTGACCAGTGAAGTTGGTAAAGGCTCAGTGTTTACGTTAACTATTCCACTTGCGCAAGATGAGGTTGCACTAGAATTAAGTGAAGATGAGCAGATGCGAAATGGCGAATTAAATCCTGATCAAGATGAAGGTGTTACCTCTGTATTAGTGGTTGATGATGATCCAGATATGCATACCTTAATGGCAAGGTATCTATCGGATGATAGATTTGAGCTTTTCTTTACCAAAGACGGCAAAGAGGCATTGGAAATGGCCCTAGAGCTTAAGCCAGATTTAATTACTTTAGATATTCAAATGCCAGGAATGGATGGTTGGGAAACATTAGCAGAGCTTAAGGCGCATGTGGATTTGTCTCATATTCCTGTAGTGATGGTTTCAGTGGATGATGAAAGGAAAAAAGGTATCGCGCTTGGTGCCAATGATTATTTAGTTAAACCGATTAATGAAAGTGCAATTATACAGGTGGCTGATAGGTTTAAATCTAAATTTAATGGTGAACCTGCCAATATTTTGTTGATTAATACCCATGAGAATGATGTGTCTGGTTTAGTTAAGGTATTTGAAGGCGAAGGCTGGCATATTAATCAGGTGGAAAATGGAAATGAAGCGCTTGAGAGCATGTCGTCAACACCGCCAGATTTAGTTGTTGTTGATTTGATGATACCCAAAACAGATGCTTTTTCTTTATTGGGGCAAATAGAGCAAGACCCAAATTGGTCTGATACTTTTATTTTAGCCATAACATCGAATGATCTTGATGAAGAAGAAAAGCACCTACTTGATCAAAGGGTGGATAAAGTGATGTTGGAAGATGAAATATCCAAGGATGTAGTGATTAATCAAATTAAGAGATTGTTAGGTAGTTAATCATGGCGGCAAAACAGATACTTTATGTAGAAGATAATGAAGATAATATTTATATGCTCAAGAGAAGATTAGAGCGTAAAGGTTATCAAATGCATATCGCCTACACAGGCGAGGAAGGTGTGCAAAAGGTTAAAGAGTTAGAGCTGGATCTTATTTTAATGGATTTAACCTTACCTGGTATCAGTGGTTTTGAGGCAATTGAACAGATACGACTGACAAATACGAGTCTTCCTATTATTGTGTTGTCAGCCCATGCGATGGATTCTTATATGAACGAGTCAACAGCCGCTGGGGCGAATGATTTTGATACAAAGCCTGTGGACCTTAAGCGTCTAATACAAAAAATAGAAAGTTTTATATAGGTGCGATTATGTCTGTAAAAATTCTTATTGTTGATGATTATGAAGATAATCGATATACCTTGAAACGACGTTTAAAGCGAGATGGCTATAAAGAATGCGATGAAGCTGAAAATGGTCAAATTGCATTAGAGATGCTTGCTCAAAAACAGTATGACTTAGTGCTGTTGGATCTTATGATGCCTATCATGGATGGCTTTGAAGTGTTAGAAAAAATGCGTCTTAAAGCTGAATATAGTCATTTGCCCGTGATTATGATGTCGGCGGCAGATGATTTGGAAAAAATTGCTAAGGGTATATCTTTAGGTGCTGAAGATTATCTACCCAAACCTTTTAATCCCATTATTTTGAAAGCTAGGGTCAAATCTGCATTAGAAAAACGTTCTCGTTCTCTTGCTCAGATAAATGAACTTACATTCACAGATACTCAAACCGGCTTGCTAAACGAAGCCTATTTACTTAAATCATCCACCTTGACTGACTTTGAGCAAAAAAGTGAGCTGGGTGATATGGCTTTTGTTGAAATATTTTTTGAAAAATACGAAGTGTTAGCATCAAGTTTGGGTAAGGTAAGTGCAGATGAGTATCTCAAAATCCAAATTGCTCGCATGCAGTCAGAGTTTGAAGACTTTGGTGCTTTCTATGCGATTTCGCCTGGGCGCTTTGTGTTTGTAGTCTTTCAGTTAGAGTCTGTCGATGGCTTGATCTCGCGACTACAAGAACTGCTTCATTTACTGCAATCAAACATAGATATGAAGGGTGTTAGTGTTGCTGAAGAGGCAAAGATTGGGGTAAGTGTAGAATCAAATTTAGAGCAAGGGCTAGAAAAAGTTTTGCATAAAGCGAATGTAGCCCGCTTACAAACGAATCAGTTCATGCCTTTATCATTTTACGATGATGCGATGAGTTCATCCGTTGTGGATAAGCTGAAGTTAGAAGCGGATTTACGTAAAGCTATATTGAATGATGAGCTTACCTTACACTACCAACCTCAAGTGCATGCGAAATCAGGTAAGGTTTGTGCCGCAGAGGCTTTGGTTCGCTGGCAGCACCCTGAAAAGGGTATGATATCGCCATTCCACTTTATCCCAATCGCAGAAGAAAGTGGCATGATAGTCGAATTAGGTAAGAGTGTGATACGTAAGGCGACGAAGCAAATTGAAGATTGGCGTACAAGCTATGACGGTACTTGGTCGTTTCCTATCAGTGTAAATGTATCAGCTCAACACGTGGCTCAACCAGAGCTGGTAGATTATATTGCTGGTCTGTTAGAGCAACATAATTTAGCTACCTCTATGTTAAAAGTTGAATTAACTGAGTCTGCATTGGTCGAAGATGAATCAGGTACACGCACTGTATTAAATGCAATGCAGAGTACAGGTTTAAAGATTTCTTTAGATGATTTTGGGACTGGCTTTTCTTCTTTATCGTATTTACTTGAATTACCCTTGGATCAACTCAAGATAGATAAGATGTTTGTTGATAATCTTGTGCAGGACGAAAGGTCTCGTAGTGTATTTAAACATGTAGTTAGCCTTGCTCACGATCTAAACTTAGAAGTTGTGGTCGAAGGTGTTGAGGATGAAGAACAGGTGAAGTTGGTTAATCAATCAAACGTTGACTTTATTCAGGGCTATTACTTTTATAAGCCTTTGCCAGCGGATGATTTTTTCGATGTGATACAAAATCAATAATTAGCGCGAAGGAGTTAATTTGAATTGCTGGTTGTACGGTTTAAGTCTTGAAGAAAGATGGCAGGTTGAAGCGATTCTTAACTATTTAGGGATAGATGTTGATGATCCCGATTTAGCTACAAGAGCGCCTGTTTTTATCGTTGTTGGGTCTCAGGCTGGTTCGGTTAACCATCCTGTTGAGGTGCCAATTATTTCGTTAAATCAAGAGTTTAAGCTATATACCTCTGGTCTTTATTGGTATAGTCCCCTGCCTTGGCGGCAAGAGACGATGCAGAAGGTTTTAAAAGAGATTGATGCGTCACGAAAATTACCAAGGCGCCATGCGCTCGATCTTAATTTACATGTTAGGCACCTAGAGTCTTTATTAATTCGACAAGCGCTTGTTTCTTCGAGGGGTGTTGTCTCTAAGGCTGCTGCGAGCTTACAAATTCAGAGAACCACGCTGATTGAAAAAATGCGTCGTTATAAAATTGATAAATCGGAGTTCTAGTGACGAAGGATGAGGAAATTAGGGCGCTAAAGGCTGCATTCGAAGAATTTACGCAAACCTCCCAAATTTTAGCTAACTCCTATAACGAGCTACAAAATCAAGTTGCTGAGCTTGCGCAAAAACTTGCTCAATCTGAACAAGAAAAGCAAGATGAAGTGCGCAAGAATGAAATGCTGTTAGCTCAGTTTCAACAGTTGTTTCAATCTATGCCTGTTGGCGTGTTAATGCTTAATTCAAATGGTCTAGTGATAATGGCAAATAAAGTTGCGATTAATCTCTTTGACGTTGAGTTGGTTGGTAACCCTTGGGGAGCGATTGTACCTAAAAGTTTTGCTCCGCAAAAAGATGATGGTCATGAAGTGACTATGGTGTCAGGGCGTCGAGTTAGGGTGGAAACCTCCTCTTTAGGGAATGTGCCAGGGCAACTGATTATTTTGATTGACCTGACTGAGACATTTAAATTGCAGCAACAGCTTTCTCATCATGAAAGACTTTCAAATATGGGGAAAATGGTAGCTGCACTTGCGCATCAAATCAGAACGCCTTTAGCAAGCGCTACCTTATATGCTGGTCACTTACAAAATCCGGAACTCTCTTTGCCAATGCGAGATAAGTTCTCCTCTAAACTGATGGGACGTTTAGAGAATATTGAACGTCAAATCCGAGATATGCTGATATTTTCAAAAAGTGATATCAGGCTTGATCAAAAGCTAAGTTCCGATGATTTCTTCGAAGAATTGGTTGGGTTATCTCAGGATATATGTGAGCAGAAAAAAGCAAGGTTAGAGTTTGAAAATTTAATTACGGGCACTGCCATTATCCAATGTAATAAAGATACTTTAACGGGTGCTTTATTGAATTTATTGAATAACGGAATTGATGCGCAGGAAACGAATCCTAAAATAAAGCTAGAAATGGACTTACAAAATGACCATTTGAGCATCACCTATATTGATTTTGGGCCAGGAATGACTAATGATGAATTAGACAAGGTGCATGAAGGCTTTATTACAACAAAACAACATGGTACAGGCTTAGGTTTAATGGTGGTGAAAGCCGTTGCTAGAGCTCATCATGGATTATTAGAATTACGCAGTGTGAAGAATCATGGTACTCGAGCACAAGTGCTCATACCAATAATTAAGGGTTAGTATGTCTGAAGTGAATTTATTGATAGTTGAAGATGATAAAGAGCTTGCAGAAGCGCTTGAAGATACCCTGATGTTGGCAAACTATCATTGTGTTTTAGCTTATAGCGCAGAAGATGCTGTGTTGGCATTGCGTAATCAAGCATTTGATATGGTGGTTTCGGATGTCAACTTACCAGGCATGGATGGCTATGGTTTACTTTCTCATGTGATTGAAAAGTACCCTGATCTTCCTATTATGTTGATGACAGCATTTGGTGATATTGCACATGCTGTTGATGCAATGCGAGAAGGTGCGGTAGATTACTTATTGAAGCCGTTTCAAGCTGATGAGCTTTTAAGCACTATTGCTAAGCATGCTAGACACCATTCACAGGTAGAAGATGCTGGTCCTGTCGTTAAAGATAAAGCAAGTCTTGAGTTACTTGAATTAGCGAAGCGTGTTGCAGCAACTGATTCAACCGTTCTAATTAGTGGTGAAAGCGGTACAGGTAAAGAGGTGCTTGCAAACTATATTCATCAGCACTCAGATCGTCATCAAGGGCCATTTGTTGCCATTAACTGTGCTGCCATTCCCGAAAATATGTTGGAAGCCATTTTGTTTGGTTATGAAAAAGGTGCATATACAGGCGCTATTTCATCTCAGGCAGGTAAATTTGAGCAAGCAAATGGCGGCACGCTTTTACTAGACGAAATTTCTGAAATGGATGTTGGCTTACAGGCCAAACTTTTACGAGTACTGCAAGAGCAGGAAGTTGAAAGATTAGGTGGTAAAAAGCCGATCCCTCTTAATGTTCGAATTATAGCGACAACCAACAGAGATTTGGCTGATTATGTTCGTAATGGTGGTTTCAGAGAAGACTTATACTATCGACTTAATGTTTTCCCATTGAGGTGGCTACCTATACGTGAACGTAAAGGCGATATAATTCCTATTGCGCAAAGTTTATTGGCTAAGTACACAGAAAAAATGAGGCTTAGTAGCAGTTCTTTAACACCTTCTGCTCAAAGCCAATTGGAATCTCATCCTTGGCCTGGAAATATACGTGAACTAGAAAATGTCATTCAAAGAGCGTTAATACTTAGCCCTAATGGTGTTATTCAGGACTCTCATATTGCGTTTGATATGATGTCAGCTATGGCTGAGCCAGAAGAAGATGAGGAAGAAAATGATAACGCTGCTTCTATTTTAGGTCAGGGTGTTCAGCAGCATGAGTTTAGAATTATTGCTCAAGCTTTGATTGATGCAAATGGAAAGCGCAAAGATGTGGCTGAGAAATTAGGCATTAGTCCGCGAACTTTACGCTATAAAATAGCTAAAATGCGTGAGTGTGGCTTAGAAGTTGATTGATTTATCTATCTTGTTTTTGGTTGCATTATGCTAAGCTAGATTGGATAACGAATTCGTAGGTGATTAAAATGGTCAGCAATAGACCAGATATAAATCAAGTTTTGTCTCAAATGAGAGAAATGAAAACACAAGTGCAGCAGCCTGGTGTTGGACCAACTCCCCTTTCTGAAACCCAGAAAGTTGAAGGAGATGGAACAATTGAACGGGCTGATTTTGCGCAAATGTTGAAAGATGCCGTTGATAACGTTAATGATTTGCAGCAGGATGCCAAGTCGATGGCACAGGCTTACGAGAGAGGCGATGAAAACGTAGACCTACCTCAAGTTATGATAGGTTTACAAAAGTCGAGCGTATCTTTTGAGGCTATGACTCAAGTAAGAAATAAACTTGTAGATGCATATGAAAAAATTATGAATATGCCAATTTAGGTGTGATGTATAAAATTTTGGCGATCCTAAATGGATAATGTTCCAGTACAACAGTCAGATCAAAAACTCTATGTAGAGTTATTAACCGGCTTCAATAAACTTACTGTTATTAGACAGTTAGCTTTGATGGTCGGTTTAGCTGCGTCTATAGCTATTGGCTTGGCTGCTATTCTGTGGACAGATGGGCCTGAGTATAAGCCTGTACTTAGTAGCATTACTGATTACAACGCTGATCAAATAGTTGAAGTGTTAAGCATTAACAATATTCCCTTTAAACTCGATGAGAATACTGGGGCTTTATTAGTTGAATCTGACTATTATCATCAGGCTAGGCTAAAACTTGCCGGTTCAGGTATTGTTAATGATACCGTGGTAGGCATGGAGATAATGGACCAAGAGCAAGGTCTTGGAACATCTCAATTTGTTGAGGGAACTCGTTATCGTCGAGGTCTTGAAGGCGAATTAAGTCGAACCATTTCTAGCCTGCAAAGTATTAAATCCGCGCGAGTACACCTTGCTATTCCTAAAGAGTCTGTATTTGTCAGAGATACACGTAAACCTTCCGCGTCAGTCTTCTTAGAAATGTATCCTGGTCGTCGTCTTGATAGAAGCCAAGTAGAGGCGATTGTAAATCTTGTTTCATCTAGTATTTCTCAACTAAATGCAAAAAGTGTCACCGTTGTTGATCAAAGAGGTACCTTGCTTAGTGAAAAAGAGACCAGCTCTGAACTTTCTGTCGCAGGGAAACAATTTGAATATACTCGAAAAGTAGAAGATGTACTGCTTAGTAGGGTCAACAACATTCTAGAGCCTGTTGTGGGTGCTGATAGGTTCAAGGCTGAAGTTTCTACAGATGTAGATTTTACTTCGGTCGAGCAAACCGACGAACAGTATAACCCTGATTTGTTAGCTTTGCGGAGTGAGCAAACACTTAATGAAAGCCGAAATGGAACGACTAACTCTGGTATTCCTGGTTCTTTAACGAACCAGCCTCCTGGCGCGATTACCGCACCAGAAGTTGCTAATAGTGCAGGAGCAGCAACAGGAAGTAATGGTGAGTCACGTCAAGAAACGACTCGTAACTTTGAGTTAGATAGAAGTATTAGTTATACCCGTAGACAACAAGGGACAATTAGGCGTTTGTCTGTGGCTGTTGTTGTTGATGACCTTGTTAGTATTGATCCAGAAACGTCTGAATTAGTTAGAACCCCATGGAGTGATGATGAATTAAGTCGTTTAACGCTTTTAGTCCGTGATGCTGTGGGTTATGACTCAGGACGTGGGGACAGTGTGAGTGTTATCAATTCACCTTTTGCTGTGCCTGAACCATTACCTGAGCCAGAAGAAGTACCTTTTTATCAACAGCCTTGGTTTATTAGTTTAATTCAACCTACTTTAGTTGGGTTCTTTGTACTTATTCTTCTTATGGTTGTCGTCAGGCCCATACTTAAAGCCTTGGGTGAGCAAAATAAGATTGCTGTCGCAGAAGATGCAGAGGCGTCAATATTTGCTGATGAAACAGATGAAATTTCAGATGATCAAGTATCACTTGTTAGTGCAGAAGATATTATGGTGCCAGGTTCACCTGAGAAAATTGAAAGGCAACTTAATGCAATTCGTGGCCTAATAGCAGAAGAGCCTGAACGGGTTGCACAAGTGGTTAAACAATGGGTGATGGACGGTTAAATGAGTGATACGGAACAAGGTGGTGACGACTTATCATCTTTACAAAAAGCGGCTGTGTTATTGATGTCTTTAGGTGAGTCGGATGCGGCCCAGATTCTAAAGCATATGGGCCCGAAAGAAGTTCAGCGAATCGGTCAGTCCATGGCGCAACTTGCCAATGTGCAAAGACACCAAGTTGAAAAGGTGTTAGATGATTTCTTAGTTTTGGTTGGTGATCAGACAGGTCTAGGACTAGGTGCTGATGGTTATATCCGAAACATGCTTAAAGAAGCTTTAGGTGAAGAAAAAGCGGGTAGTCTCATCGACCGAATTCTTTTAGGTGGCAATACCACAGGTTTGGATACCTTAAAATGGATGGAACCAAGGGCTGTTGCCGATGTGATTCGTTATGAACACCCTCAGATTCAAGCCATTGTTATTTCTTACTTAGACTCAGATCAGGCGGCGGATATTCTCTCCAACTTTGATGAACGCGTAAGGTTAGATATCGTTTTGCGTGTAGCATCTCTTGAAACCGTTCAACCTGCTGCCCTACAAGAACTTAACTCGATTCTTGAGCGACAGTTCTCTGGTAGTCAAGGTTCGCAATCTACTTCTATTGGTGGTGTGAGAACCGCTGCAAATATCATGAACTTTATTGATAGTTCTGTAGAAGCTGATCTCATGGAATCTATCCGTGATGTTGATGAGGATCTAGCAAACACTATTCAAGATATGATGTTTGTCTTTGATAACTTGATTGATGTAGATGATAGAGGTATTCAAGCAATCTTACGTGAGGTTGAGTCTGAAACCCTTATCTTGGCTTTGAAAGGAGCTGACCCAGATATGCAAGAGAAGATATATAAAAATATGTCTTCTCGTGCTGCAGATATGCTTAAAGATGACTTGGAGGCCAAAGGGCCTGTTCGAGTTAGTGAAGTTGAAGTTGCACAAAAAGAAATACTTGCCATTGCTAGACGACTTGCCGACGCCGGTGAGATTATGTTGGGCGGTGGTGGTGAACAAATGGTTTAACCTATGTCTGAAAGTGCAAAAGGAAATGAGCGTAAGTTAACCGCTTATGAGCGTTGGGAGCTGCCTCATTTGGAGGATGTCGCTCCGAAAGAAGACACGGGTACCTCTTTATTGATCCGCAAAAACGAAGCTGTCGTTGTCGAAGAAATCGATGAGGACTCTTTAGTCTATGAGCCGTTAACCGCCTCTCAATTAGAAGAAATTCGCCTTGCTGCTTATGATGAAGGTTATGTTGAAGGGCTTGAGGAAGGTCATCAAACTGGGTTTGAAAAAGGTGAAACTCAAGGTCATGAAGAAGGGCACGCTGCAGGCCTAGAAAAAGGTTATGAGGAAGGTTATGAAAAGGGCTTTGCTCAATCTGTTGAAGATGCCACTGCTAAGCTAGCTGAAGTTGAGGCACTATTAAGGCAACTCAGTGATGATTTGAGTCGCCCTATTAAAGCTTGTAAAGATCAGGTTGAATCGATTCTTTATCTATCTGTAGCGAATATGGTCCAGAGTATTACTCAATCACAATTAACAGAAGTATCTGAAAACCTTTTATCATCTCAGGTCGCATTTTTAACGCGTGAACTTGAGGAGTTGGAGCAACCTTTGAGAATTCGTTTGCATCCTGAAAGTGCTGATTTAATACAAACTTTTTCTGTGTTTGATCGGGTTGATATCAAAGTCGAGCAAGATGAAAGCTTATTGCCTGGTGGCTTTGTACTAGACTCAAAAGGTGCTTTTGTTGATGCTTCGATTGAGCATAAAATAGAATTAATCCTAGCTGACCTCGTTAAGCTGCATCCTCATCCAGAGCCAGATTCTGATGGAATCTGATCTAGTCTCCCGGCTCAATAAATTAAAGCAATTTTCTTCAGATCACCTTCATCCAGTGCTAGAGGGGAAAGTCACCCGTATGGTTGGTCTAACTATGGAGGCGGTTGGCTGTAAAGTCGCTTTAGGGGATAGGTGCTCTGTTCAGGTTAGAGAAGATAGATGGGTTGAATCTGAAGTTGTTGGATTTACTGGCAACTTAACTTATTTAATGCCAACTGAAGCTATCAATGGTATTGCTCCAGGTGCTCGTGTGAAGCCATTATCCGGTGAAGGAATGATGATGGTTGGTCCTGAGTTACTTGGCCGAGTTGTTAATGGTTTGGGTTATCCTTTAGATGGCAAAGGGCCGATTAAAGCTCAGCACAGAATAGGAATGCAAGGCGATATTATTAACCCATTGCAACGTAAACCTATCACCGAGCCTCTCGATGTTGGTATTAAATCTATTAATAGCCTCCTAACGGTAGGAAAAGGGCAACGACTAGGTTTGTTTGCTGGTAGTGGTGTGGGTAAAAGTATGTTGCTCGGCATGATGACTCGCTTTACTGAGGCTGACATTACGATAGTCGGTTTAATTGGTGAGCGGGGGCGAGAGGTTAAAGAATTTATTGAGCAGATTCTTGGGCCTGAAGGGCTTGCTCGCTCTGTTGTTATTGCTTCTCCTGCTGATGACTCTGCGTTGATGAGATTAAGGGCGGCTACTTTGACCACCCGTATTGCAGAGTACTACCGTGATCAGGGAAAGAATGTTTTACTTCTAATGGATTCACTAACCCGCTATGCCCAAGCTCAAAGGGAGATTGCATTATCGGTTGGTGAGCCTCCTGCCACTAAGGGTTATCCGCCTTCTGTATTTTCTAAAATCCCTCAGTTAGTTGAAAGAGCTGGAAATGGTGCTGCTGGTGGAGGATCAATTACGGCTTTTTATACAGTGCTTACTGAAGGCGATGATCAGCAAGACCCAATTGCTGATGCTTCTAGAGCAATATTAGATGGTCATTTCGTATTATCGCGTCGATTGGCTGAGGAAGGTCATTATCCTGCAATTGATATTGAAGCCTCCATTTCTCGAGCTATGCCTCATATTGTTAGTGATGCTCACCTAAAAGGAGCGTTAAGGGTTAAGCAGCTATATTCTAAATATCAACAAAATCAAGATTTGATATCTGTTGGTGCTTATACGAAAGGTGCAGATCCAGATACAGACCAAGCAATAGCTCTTATGCCAGAGATCAAAGCTTTCCTACAGCAGGGTCTGAGTGAGCAATTTAATATTGATGCAAGCTTGGAAGCCCTAGTTAAAGCAATGACCTAGACCTTTTGAGCTATAATGGGCATTATGCTTATTAACCTGTCTATTGGAAGATGTGATGAAGCGGTCCCAGCGTATTCAGAAACTAGTTGAACTATCTCAGAAAAAAGAAGATACAGTTGCCCGCTTGCTTGCTCGACAAAAAGCGAAAGTAGAGCAAGAAAAACAGAAGCTAGAGCAATTGCAAGAGTACGCTTCTCAATATGAGTCTGAGCGAAATTTATTAGGTATGAGCCCTTATTTAGTCACTAACTATCAGCACTTTGTTACGCGATTAGAGCAGGCCGTGCAGCAGCAAAAAGGTGCTATTTCTCAGTCAGAACACCAAGCTGATCAGGCTCAGCAACAATGGTTGGCTGCCAGGACTAAAACTAAGAGCATGGATATTGTAAGAGATAAACATGCTCAGCAAGAGCAAAAATTAGAAGATAAGCTGGAGCAAAGGCAAACAGATGAATTTGCTATGCTCAGGTTTATGAAATCTGGTTATTAAGTTTGGTATGTTAATTTGCCATCATGGAAGTGCTATTGAGTAAACTCAGTTATCGCCTTTATGAATTAGAAAGCTATAGTCTTTCCTATGACTTTTCTCCCGTTGAAAGTTTAATAGATATTAGAGAAGGCTTAGATTGGCTGAGTGCAAATGCGGCTCAACAGTTTGAGTTAATGTCATTAAATGAATTGTTGGATTCATTCTTACGTTTGGTTGCAGGTTTGCAGCACGAACTCTCACCTTTTAATTTTAAGTTTCGAGACCTGTTGCTTGAGTTTATTGACTTGGCGCGACAGCTTATTTTAGAGCAAGATTTCTATTTATCTTTTGAACCTAATCTAGCAACTAAATTACATCAAATAACTTTAATTTCAAACAAAATTGACTTACTTGGTAATGAGCTAACAACTGGCTCTAATTTAGCAGTGAATGTTTATGAGTCAGACGTTGATCAAGATAATGATTATTGGCTGAATGATCTAATAGACTTCATTGAAAGGTTTTCTCGCGTTGGTGCTTACTACTTTGAGGGCGGGCTCAACTTCAAGCCTGAAGGGCTAATGAATGAGGACGTAAAGCTGATTTTGAATAACACTTCATCCTCTTTGGTTTTAGGTGTAAAAACCTCACAATCTTTAGCTTGGATGAAGCATAATTTTAATAAATTTAGATGGAATAAAAGGCAAGACTCTAAGCTGGTATCACCACTGAATCTAGCATCTTTATTTAAAGGTTTCAGGCATGCAAATGAATTGTTAGGTTGGCGAGAGAAGAAACGATTTAAGTATTCGAATTACTATAAAGAGCTTGAAAGTGTTTATCTTGCTTCTCAATCTCTAACCCTAAAACAGGCCGCTAAGCAACTCTCATCAATTTCGAAATTAGATATAGAGGTGATGGCATATCAGAGTTCGCTGTATGTAGATCTTGATGCTTTTGATAAGTTGAAGCAGAGCCTTGCTAAGGCGATTAACTTAAACTCTAGTGACCATAGCTTTCAGTATTATTTGTCTTTGAAGGATTGTGCTGGTTGCTCATATCTGTCTCTTGAAGAGGTGAATGAATTAGGACTACAGAGTGAATCAGAAGTAGGCTTAATAGGAGGGCCTAATCAAATTGATGTTGAGCTTAATAAGCTCAGTTTATCTGTCTCTGTTGATTTAGATGTGCTCGAACATTCTGTGTGGCAGATGAACTTTGCTAATGAAGTTATTTGTGTTCCAGATCATAAAATACATTCAATACAAATATTTGAAGTTAGAGATTTTGAATCATGTGATAACTTTTCCATCATTCAGATGACATTTGACTCCATAGGTACCATTGATGTTTTTGTTGCGCCTCATGAGCAGAGTCAGCTAGAAGGTGATGCTAGAGTTGTATTGATTGAGGAAGTTGGGCGAACCTATGGCATATTGGTGACAGATATGCGGCTTCAAAGACGCGCCTATAAAGTTGCTTCAAAAGGGGTGAATGCTAAAGTAACTATGCTTTGGTGCTTAGGTGGTGAAAATGTGGTGCCAGAGATAAATCCATGTGCCTATGAAGAAACTAGTATAAACCTAATAGTGAAACAAGATGATATCAGAGTAGATAAGAGTGGTTGGCTCGCTAAGGTTGCAGGTATTCCTTGTTTTATAGGTGCAGATATAGTTGAAAAACATTTACCTGTCACTCTTGAAAATGTGGTGAATTTACCTGGGATAAGCCTTCCTTTAGCTAAGCTTGAGGGGGTGTGTTACCCCTACTTAGATATTGAAAAGGAACTGGCTATATCTTTAGTTTTATTGATGTCTCAGGATAAATATATATGCCTTCCTGTGGAGGCAATTTATTACGAAGCAGATATGAGTAATAAGTTGCAAAGCATTGAAGGTATCGATCGGCTGGATTTAAGAGAGTTTAGCCTGCTTTCATCAAATTATGATGCTAACTTATTATATGTAATTGATTCTAATAGCTTTGGATAGTTTTTCTTTAATAAGTATTTTTTATATGATTAGATTTTATGTTTAAACCTTGGCTTCAGGACGTTAGATGACAGAAATTAACTTAAATGCTCGACGTAATAATGTAGTGACATTTTTAACGCGCTCTGTGCTCGTCTTAATGCTATGGGTTTGCCTTGTTATGTCTGGGCTATTTTTCTTTATCACTGAAGAAAATAATAAATCCATGGTGGCTGAGCAGCGGGTTGATTTGATGCTTGAGCAATTGAATGAGCTCCAGTTAGAAGCTTTAGAGTTATTTATTTATTCGACGAATATTATTCCACATGATCCAGCTAGCGTTGAAGAGTTATCAAATAAAGAGCAAGTTTTACAAGCTAGGGTAGCGGCAGAACTTGAAGAAATGATTCGAATTTATCGTGAAATCGATAATTTTCCGGTGATAGAGCTAGATTTAGAAAGGCTATTAGAAGTTCAAGATGTCGAGCAAAAGATGCTGATAATTGAAAGGTTCCAGGAAAGCCTTATTTTAGCGAGATCTGTTTTACATGAATTTAAGTTATTAAAGAAACAAGAATACCTTATCAGCTTTCAGCTTTTTCAAAATTTGGTGATTGGTTTCGCTCTAGTAACTTTGCTGGGCTTACTTTTTACTTATGCGTTGATGCGAAAGAGGCTTTCAGTTGGTTTGGAAAGTGTGCTGAATTTAGTAAAAAAATTCCACCATAAACAATATTCTTATTCACCAGATTGGCATCATAATGATGAATTTAGGGATATCTTCTTTCACTTGCAACAACTTAAGGAATCTAATCTAGTTAATGCGCATGTGATTGAGCGGGATAAAAGCTTATTAGAGCATTATTTTCAAAATATTCAGGAGCCTTGTTTAGCCTTGAATAGTGACAGGCGCTATGTGTTCTGCAATCAGTTGTTTGAGTTGATATGGTCTGAATATCAGGTTGAAATTGAATCAAGCTTGTGTGATTTAGATGAGCCTTCGCTTGAGTTGGTTGATATTAAAATTGCTGAAACTAAAAATAATGATAATTTGCCGTCATTATTCCGTTTTAACGGTTTGGCCTATACTTTTAATGAAGAAGAAATCTTTGAAGAAGGACGTTTGATTGGTTATCTATTAACCTTTACTCCAGTGTCTGATGAGCTAGAGTACGAAGCTGTCACTAAGCTTGTTTCATTAATGTCTAATGATGTTTGGAATGCGCCAGTTAGAGTGATGAGAGAGGAGTCAAAGGTTGCTGCTTTAGCCGTCCAATTAGAGAAAATACGTCTATCAGTAACAAGTCTAATTAACTTATTTGATGGGATGACAGTTGCAGAAGAAAAGCAGAAAGTAACATCTTTAAAAGAAGTTGGTGAGTTGGTTATTATGCTTTCTGAGTCTCTAACTGACGCAAATGATAAATTAACAAGGCAAGAAGTCGCGTTTATTGAAGACGAGTCTGAAAGTGAACTTGAATCACAGGATGAGTTGGACTTTAAGCCATTAAAAGGTGCTGTTTTAGAACTGAGGCAAAAAGTTGAAAATAGCATATTCTTTGCCTCCCAATTAGGTAAAAAGAATACAGACTCATTGCAGGGGTTGGAATCTAATTTGTTACTTGGTTATGAGAACTTGAACCAAAGCCTAACGATTGTTCATAAAGGTGTTGAGGCGAGTGTTAATGCCTTGCAAGATAGTTCTGATTGTATGTCTGAGGTTAAAGTGGCTGTGTTGAATGCCATAGTTAATAAAGATGAAAGTGATATTGAATTGGACGCTTTGCAAAGTATTGCTGTCGATTTAAGTCATGACATAGACACGGTTTCACAAATGTTACAAGATTCATTAGCGCAAGAGAAAGAAAGTTTAGCTATATTAGAAAGTGACATAGAGTCTTGTCAGGAGAGATCGGTTAAAGCAAAAAATGCAATACAGGAGTTTAGCTTGAACAATCAGGAAGATGAATTAACTTCGCACTCTGAAAATATGATGAAGGATGTTTTCAGTTTGGACGATGTATTGGAACGTTTAATAGAAAAGAGTAAGCCTTAGTTTGTTAATGTACTTAAATGTAATGGCGAGAAACTTTATCTGGTAACAAGATAAAATTTGTTATTCAATTCTCTTATTTTCCAATTTGCTTTAAGTGTCAAGGAAGGCAAATTATTAAAGATGAAGTTGTCATTACTTCATGAAGACTTTATAGGATTTAGTTGTATGATCATGCAGACACAATACGATGAAAAAAAACATGCCTTAGTAATTCAAATTGAAGGACGGTTTGATTTTAGTTGTCATAAGGCGTTTAAAGATGCTTACAGCTCTGTAGAAAGTAATTGTAAGTTTGAGTTAGATATGACGAAAGTCACTTATGTTGATAGCTCAGCTTTAGGTATGCTTTTGCTTCTTAGGGATTATGCTGGTGGAGATCAGGGCGAAATAGTCTTGAGTCACTGTAATGACGCAGTAGAAAAAATCCTTCGTATTGCTAACTTTGATAGGTTGTTTTCACTGCATTAATCCATGTCTTTAGTTTCTCTTAATATATTAATTGCTGACGATAACCCATCTGATAGGTTGTTACTAAAAGCTATGCTTAGTGGTCTTGGGCATAACGTAGAAGTTGCAGAGGATGGGTTAGAGGCAATAGAAAAGTTTGATCCAGATTCAACGCAATTGGTTTGTCTTGATGTTGTTATGCCTGAGTGTGATGGGCTAGAGGCAGCTATTAAAATACAAGAGATGAGTCGTGGACGTTTTATTCCAATTGTTTTTTTGTCTGGCCTTTCTGATACATCTTCTTTAGTAAACTGTCTCAAGGTTGGCGGTAGTGATTTTATTTCTAAACCTTTTAATCTAGTGTTAATCGCTGCTAAATTGGATGCCATTATTCGCATTCTTTCTTTGCAGAAAACATTAGAGTCTCAAAGGGACAAGCTTTCATCTTATAATGAGCAGCTTATTCATGAGCAAGAAGTGGCAAAAGTTGTCTATGAAAATATTACCCATTCCAATTGCCTTTCTGACCCTTGTTTAAATACCTTTTATTATGGTCATCATTTGTTTAATGGTGATGTGATACTCGCTGCCTATAAGCCAAATGGCGGAATGCACCTTCTTATCGGAGACTTTACTGGTCATGGCCTTTCAGCGGCAATTGGTGCATTACCTTTAGCTGATATTTTCTTTGAGTGGACCCGTAAAGGCTTCTTAATGAGGCAGATAGTGCCAGAAATTAATCGTAGGTTAAAAGCAATTTTACCTGCTGATATGTTTTGTAGTGCCTTATTTGTTGACATCAACATTACTGATAAAACACTAGAGGTTTGGAATGGCGGTTTACCTGATGCGCTTTTCTTTTCTCAGAGGCAAAAGAAACCTCAACCTTTAGTTTCCCATAACTTGCCGTTAGGAATAGTTGCGGAGTCAGAGTTTACTTATTCAACAGAGATAGTAAGTTTTGAAAATGGTGATTCGTTTTTAGCCTGGTCTGATGGTATTTATGAAGCTATTGATTCTAAGGGGTTGATGTTTTCTGAGTATCAGCTTAACTCTTTGATTGAGGGGAGAGTTGAGGTCGGTGATATTATGCCATGGTTAAGGCGTAAGCTTGAAACCGAAGGTGTACTAGACTCTTCTCACGATGATATATCTTGCTTAAAAATAGAGTTGCATGATGCTATTGGGGTTGAGCAAGAATCGAGTCAAGATAAAGCCGCTGAGCTTGATATGCCATCTGACTTTTCTTTCGAATATACCTTAAATGCAGACTCTTTAAAAAACACAGACCCTTTGCCTTATATCTTGCAAATTATTATGACAGTGTCTGGGCTTAAGCGTTATTCGGGACAGGTGTTTATGATGTTGTCTGAGCTTTATTCAAATGCTTTAGAGCATGGAGTATTGCAATTAAATTCAGAGCTTAAGGCAACTAACGATGGTTTCGTACTTTATTATATGGAGCGTGAAACGCGCTTAAGTACACTTGAAACTGGTTTTATTAGAATTAAAGTCTCTATTTCCTCTAATGAAGTTGGCGGTTTATTGAGTATTGAGCTTGAAGATAGTGGGGATGGTTTTGATACCTCAAAAGTTGGCTTGAAACTAGAAGACTCTGATGAGCTTTATAATCGAGGTTTACCTTTGCTTGGTCAGCTTTGCCAATCCATCACCTTCTCTGATAAAGGCAATCAGGTAGGTGTTCAGTATCAGTGGGATAAATAAGTAAATTTTAATTGGCCCTTGATTTGCATAGGTTATCTGTGAATCGGAGGGCTCTATGTTAGCAAATTCAAATTTATCTGTAATTACCCCAAAATCTAACGTCAATTCTTCAAGTGCTGGAAGCGAGCCTTCCACTTCAACCGATTCATTTGATAGCGTCTTTCAGCAAGTTAGTGGTGAATTATCTACTGATTCACCCTCTCAAACAGTTCCTCCTTCGGGTAACTCTATAAAAGATGATAGCGTTGAGACTGATGTACTTATTGGTGATGAAGCTAATTTGGATGAGAGTAAAGAGCTAGTCTCTGACTCAACTCCCGTTGAGGCTAGTGTTGGTGCTGGTTTGGTCGCAATTGAGCAAGATAATATATCTAATTTAACTGCTGAGGGTTCTTCTGTTCAGGGTTCTTCTATTCAAGGTGCTTCGACAAATATCTCTCAGGAAGACATAGTAAATACAGGGCTAGTTTCAGCTCAGACTGACCTTGCTTTAGAGGGAAGAGGGAGTTTATCTGACAATGATATGCCTGATAGCTTGGACCCTAAAAGTCTTGATGCCAGCCTAGTTTCTAACGAAGGGGCTGCATCAGGGACTTTTAATTCGATTAATTCAGCGCACAATGTTTCTGTTGAACATGAATTGGGTAAAGACGGTCTCATTGAAAATACTCAGCCCCCCTCAAGTGTATTAGCTGGTCAAGGGGAAAAATCAAACTTAGGTGGCAACTCTTTGCAAAGTCAGGGGGTAAAAGTTGCCAATCAAGGAGAGATTCAGCTTAACTCTGTTGAAGAAAATAAGTTGGTAAATAATCAAAATGCAGAATTAACCGCTAATACACTTGTTTCAGGATCTTTGGCTGCAACTGCAGGTTTAGCTAAAAGTGATACAAATCCTACTCATGATTTAACAAGCTCTGTTGAGGGGCATGTAGAGGTAAATTCAAAAGTCGCGAATGCTTCTACTAGCCTAGCTACTGGGTTGGCAGCTAGTGCTGCGACTACGAATCTTGCATCAAGTTCTAAAGCAACCACTTCTGATAGTGAGGTATCCGGATTACTCAATGAACAGCTTGAAAATCTTGCTAAGAGTGATGCTAATAAAGCAACTCAAAGTCTTGTTCCAGAAAGTGATTCGCTTGATGTATCTGCTGGTTTAGCTTTGTTAGGTGCAGGTGCGTTATCGCGTGATACTAAGTCGCAAGTAGTAGCTGAAAGCGCTAAATCGATTACGCCTAGCTCTGGTCTTGTGTCATCAGAATTAGCCGAAAATACTGACCTTGATTGGATAATGCAGCAAATGCCAAGGGAGCAACAAGTAACAGCGGAGTTGGGAATGGGGGCTGAGTTGATTAAATCAACTGCTCCAGTAAGTCCCGCTTTGGCACAAAACACAGATCAAATGACAAAAGTAGCTGCACCTTTGTCCTTAGGCTTGGCTGCTGGTGAGTCAGGCTTGTTAGAGGCAGGTCCTGAATCTGAAATGTTAATTGAAACTGAGTTTAAAAATAATAATGCCAATAAAATTGAGCCAGAGTTAGGTCGACAACTAGATACGTCTAGCTCGACTCGCTCTGGGCTAGGGGATAGTAGTTTGGGAGCAAATGCAATCAGTACGGCCCCAACTGCAGCTGTTGAGGCAAAGCTTGGTCTGGCAACAGCAGTGACTAACACAAGTAATCCTGCAAATATGACAATGCAAGTTCCTCCAAATCATCCTAACTGGTCTTCAGAGATGGGAGAAAAGATGATGTGGATGAATAGGCAAGGCATACAGCAAGCTGAAATTCATTTAGATCCTCCAGAGTTAGGAAGCTTAACAGTTAAAGTGTCTGTTGATTCTGATGTTGCTACTGTAAGTTTTGTTGCAGCATCAACTCAAGTTAAAGATTTGCTTGAAGGTCAGGTTCAAAGGCTGCGTGAAATGATGGCGCAGCAAGGTTTGGAGTTAGCCGAAGTAGACGTTAATGTTTCTCAGCAAGGATCTGGCTCACAACAATCAGGAGAGGATGCTGATAACCAGTTTGCTCAGCATGATTTAGATACAGATTCAGAAGAGGTTGATTCAAGTTTGATGATGAATGAAGCGAATGTGTCTCGTTCAAAAGTCGATTTTTATGCATGATATAGCAAGATTACCTAAAAGCTATGGTACTAGCATCAAAACCTAGTAGAATGACAGATAGTAATGTTTGTATTGTATCAATATGATAATACAACACTTTTTAATGAGAGATTAAGGGTATTACATGGCTGATGAAGATTTAGATGTAACTGCTGAAGAAGGTGCTAAAGGTGGTAAGGGTAAGTTAATTATCATTATCGTAGCTGCTGTTCTTGTATTGGCTATAGGTGGTGGTGCAGCTTTCTTTTTATTAAGTGATAGTAGTGAAGACGATGCTGCAGCGGCTGACAGTGCTGAGACGAGTCAAGATGTTGGCGCAGCGGCAACTGGTCCTGCGATTTATTTAAAACTTGACCCCGCATTTGTCGTGGATTTTATTGTGGATGGAAAGCAAAGATATTTACAGCTAAACCTAACAGTTAAATCTCGTGATCAAGCACAAATTGATGCGATAAAGATACACATGCCATTAATTCGAAATAGCCTTGTCCTATTGTTTTCTAGCCAGGTCTTTAGTGAGCTGCAATCAACTGAAGGTAAGCTAGCGCTTAAGGCTGCTTCGGTAGAGTCTATCAATACAATTTTGCAGCAGGAAACGGGTGCCGCAGGTGTTGAAGATGTTTTATTTACTAACTTTGTGATGCAGTAAGAATTTATGTCTGCTCAAGATCTATTATCCCAAGATGAGATTGATGCTCTCTTACATGGTGCAGATGAAAAACCCGAAGAGGATGATAATTCGGATGAAGGAGGTGTTGCCTCCTACGATATAACAAGTCAGGAAAGAATCGTTCGTGGCAGAATGCCAACGCTTGAAATGATTAATGAGCGTTTTGCCCGTTATACTCGTATTAGTTTGTTTAATTTGCTTCGAAGAACCGCCGATGTTTCTTCGGGCGGTTTGCAAATCATGAAGTTTGGTGAGTATGTACATACTCTGTACGTCCCAACAAGTTTGAACTTGGTTAAATTTAGACCTTTAAGAAGTACCGCTCTTTTTATTTTAGATGCTAAATTAGTCTTTAAATTAGTTGACAACTTTTTTGGTGGTGATGGTCGACATGCTAAGATTGAGGGTCGAGAATTTACTCCTACTGAAATACGTATTGTTCAGCTAATGTTGGAGCAAGTTTTTGTCGATTTGACAGAAGCTTGGGCGCCTGTTTTAACAGTAGAGCTAGATTACATTAGTTCAGAAGTGAACCCTGCTATGGCAAACATAGTGAGTCCTAGTGAAGTTGTAGTTGTTTCAACCTTCCATATTGAGCTTGATGGAGGTGGTGGAGAGCTTCATATCACCTTGCCATACTCTATGATAGAACCTGTACGTGAGCTGTTAGATGCAGGTGTGCAGAGTGATGTGGACGAGAAAGATGATAGGTGGGGGAAATCTTTACAGCAAGATGTCAAAGATTTAAAAGTTGAGTTGTCTGCAGCAGTTGCTCATGTTGATGTTCCTCTGCAAGATGTGTTGAAGTTTAAAGCAGGAGATATTATTCCTGTTGAAATTCCCGAATTTATTACTGTCAAAGCAAATGGCTTACCAACAATAAAAGGTAAGTTAGGAGTGAGTAATGAGAAGTATTCGGTTCAAGTTGTTGAAAATTATAAACTACCAAAGTAACGAGATTAGATAGATGTCTGAAGAATCCCCAGATCAAGCAGGAATGGATGAAGGTTTAGCCGATGAATGGGCTGAAGCTATGGCCGAGGCTGGTGAAACTGGTGGGGATGGTGTCGAGGACGAATGGGCTGCGGCCATGTCCGAACAAGATGCTCAACCAGTTGAACTTGAAGAGCTAACGCCAGCGGTTGGTGGGCAAGAAACGCCAGCTGGTATGGATCTTATCATGGATATTCCTGTTACTTTATCGATGGAGTTGGGGAGTACATCCATAGCAATTCGAAACTTATTGCAATTAACGCAGGGCTCTGTTGTAGAGTTAGATCGCTATGCAGGCGAGCCTTTGGATGTGTTGGTAAATGGTACCTTGATTGCTCATGGTGAAGTTGTTGTTGTAAATGATAAATATGGGATTCGCTTGACTGATGTAGTGAGTCCGAGCGAACGAATTAAGCGTATTAAGTGAAGTACTTTACTCTTAGTGTTAGTTTTTTAGTCTTAATGCTTCCGGGTTATCTTTTTGCCTCAGGTATTAATGATTTGATGTCAGCATCTTCTATTTGGAAGATGTTGCTGTCTTTGGCGTTTGTAATTGCGCTTATTCCCCTGTCTATTTGGGCAATGAAAAAAATTCAGAAGGTACAGGGGAAGTTTGGCAATACGCCAATTCAGATTCTGAACGTTCAGGCTCTGGGGGCAAAAGAAAAGCTTGTGGTGATTGAGGTTGATCAACAGAAATTATTGCTAGGTGTAACTGGGCAATCCATTTCTTTAATTAAAACCTTATCGGAAAAAAACGTCGCTTTTTCTGATTATATTCCTAATAATGTTCAGTCCGCATCTGAGAGTAAGGACGAGGCTGAATGACTCGCTTTTCCTTTATTTTAATTCCTCTGATATCTCTTCTATTTTCTACTAATGCGATTGCTGAAGTCGGTTTACCTGCGTTAACTGTGACGACGAATGATGATGGCACGCAAGACTATAGTGTGTCTTTGCAAATTTTATTCATAATGACTGCGCTGACACTTTTGCCAGCAGCACTCACCATGATGACCGCATTTACTCGAATTGTGGTAGTGCTGGCTATATTGCGACAAGCGATAGGGTTGCAACAAACACCTTCCAATCAAATTATGGTAGGCATGGCACTTTTTCTAACGCTTTTCATAATGACTCCCACCTTGGATAAAATTAATGCTGTTGCTTTACAGCCTTATTTAAAGGAGGAAATGACTTCTATTCAAGCTGTTGAAGCGGCTTCTGTGCCTATTCGTGATTTCATGTTGGCCCAGACCCGAGAGAGTGATATTGCTTTGTTTGTTAAATTAGCAGGCAAAGAAGGGCAAATAGAGTCTTTAGAAACCTTACCTTTTACTATTTTGATGCCAGCTTTTGTTGCAAGTGAGCTTAAAACAGCGTTCCAAATTGGCTTTATGATTTTTATTCCTTTTCTAGTATTAGATATGGTGGTGGCAAGTGTATTAATGGCGATGGGTATGATGATGCTATCGCCGATTATTATTTCTTTGCCTTTTAAAATTATGTTGTTTGTAATGGTTGATGGCTGGGCGATGATAATGGGTACTTTAGCCGCTAGCTTTGGAGTCTGACGTGGATCCACAGGTAGTATTAGATTTATATGGGCAGGCATTTCTTCTTATCGTTATTATGGTAGGAGCTGTGATGGTGCCAAGCTTAATTGTAGGTCTAATTGTGAGTGTGTTTCAGGCGGCGACCCAAATTAACGAACAGACCTTAACATTTTTACCTCGTCTTATTGTTACTATTCTCGTAATCATCTACTTAGGGCCTTGGCTCTTGCAGAAGTTAGTCGACTTCACCTCTCAGCTCTTTATCGATATTCCACTGATTATTGGCTGATGTTACAGATTTATCCGGATGAGCTCTTGGGGCTTACGGTAAGTTTCTTACTACCTTTTTTTCGAATAGGGGCTTTTCTGATGGCCTTACCACTATTCGGTACTCAGCTTGTTAGTACTCGTATTCGAATAGCTTTTGCCTTTGTTATAGCCATTATTGTTACGCCTGTTGTTGCTGTGCCTGCCTATGATCCCGTTTCTCCTTATTTTGTTGTTTTAATTGTTGAGCAAATGATTATTGGCGTAGTGCTTGGTTTTATTGTCAGTATTCTTTTTCAAGTCTTCTCTTTGGCTGGGCAGCTTGCTGCCATGAAGGCAGGCCTTGGTTTTGCTATGTCGAATGACCCTGCAAACGGTATTTCTGTTGCAACTTTAGGTCAGTACTATTTAACTATGGTTGGTTTAGCTTTTCTTATGACAGATGGCCACCATGTGATGCTTGAGTATCTAGTGGAGAGTTTTGAGTACTGGCCAATAGGGCAAGGATTTAATTCTGAGTTTTATTATGACATAGTGCTTCTTGGTGGTTGGATGTTTGAGAAAGCATTACTTATGGTATTGCCTTTATCTATTGCTGTGTTGGTAATGAATTTATCTTTTGGTGTGGTGGCTAAAGCCTCGCCTCAATTAAATATTTTTGCATTAGGCTTTCCGGTGATAATGCTTTTCTCCTTGTTCTTCTTTTGGATTATGTTAGAAGACTTTTTAGAAATTTATCGTCTTTTCTTTAGTGAGTTAACGACTTGGATGAAAGATAAGTGGGGGTTGAGGCTAGATGGCTGAAAACGAAGATGGCGCAGAAAAAACGGAGGACGCCAGTAGTAAGAAGCTGGACGAGGCCCGAAATAAAGGTAATTTACCTAGATCGAAAGACCTTAGTTCAGCGTTACTTCTCCTAATCGCCGCTGCAAGCCTGTACGCAACAGGTACTTTGTTGGCTCAAGATATGTCTAATGTTTTTGAGTTTAATTTCGTATTAACTCGTGCGGATATGTTTGATGTCTCGAAAATGGTAATCCATTTGTCAGACTCCTCTATTGCTATGATGGACTCCCTAATCGTTATGATGATAGTGCTTGCAATAGCAGGCATAGTCGGGAGTGTTGCACTTGGTGGCTTTAATTTCTCTTGGGAACCAGTTATTCCTAAGTTAAGTAAAATGAACCCTATCTCCGGTCTTAAGCGTATGTTTTCATTGAACTCATTAGTTGAGTTATTGAAATCGATTGCAAAAGTGTCGCTTGTCTTGATTGTGGCTTTTTTTGTTCTCAAAATATATTTGCCAGAGATGCTTCTAGTTCCTTTCCAATCTATAGAGCTAGCTTTAGAGCACGCTATCGATGTCGTAATTTGGGCGTTTGTTTATGTTTCTCTTGCTGTGTTACTCATTGCTGCTGTAGATGTGCCTTATCAAGCCTGGACGCATAAAGATAAACTAAAGATGACCAAGCAAGAGACAAAAGATGAATATAAAAATGCTGAAGGTGATCCTCAAATTAAAGCAAGGATAAGGCAAACTCAGCGTCAAGCATCTATGCGGCGTATGATGGAGGATGTTCCTAATGCCGATGTTATTATTACCAACCCAACACACTTCTCTGTTGCATTAAAGTATGAGGCTGGTGCTAAGGGAGCGCCAAAGCTACTTGCAAAAGGTAACGATTTTGTCGCCCTTAAAATTAGAGAGATAGGGGCTTTCCATAATATCCCTGTGATACAATCCCCTGTTTTAGCGCGTTCTATTTACCATCATACTGACATTGGTGAAGAAATACCGACAGGTTTATTTCAGTCGGTCGCGCAAATTTTGGCTTACGTTTATCAGTTAAAGCAATCTCGTATGTTTGGTGCCAAAGCACCCGATGGGGTTCCAAATGTGGATGTGCCTCAGGAGTTTCATTGGGACGGTGAATATTAAATTGACTGTTATTTTTTGTTAAAAGACATAGTGTAGTTTTAGGATTTAATATTGAAGTTTGATCGTCAACAAGTACTTGGCCAAGCCAAGGGGCTAGCAAATGGTAACTTAGGAGTGCCATTCCTGCTTTTGTCTCTTTTGGCTATGATGATATTGCCAATTCCAGCATTTCTATTGGATGTACTTTTTACCTTTAATATTGCGCTCGCTATCGTTGTATTGCTTGTTTCTATTTATTCTTTACGACCTCTAGATTTTGCTGTATTCCCCACTGTTCTCTTAGTTGCCACCTTATTACGATTAGCGCTAAATGTTGCTTCCACTAGGGTTGTACTTTTGTATGGCCACGAAGGAGGAGATGCTGCCGGTAAGGTTATTGAGGCTTTTGGCGAAGTGGTAGTCGGTGGTAATTATGTTGTTGGTTTTGTTGTCTTCGCCATCTTAATGATAATTAACTTTGCTGTAATCACAAAGGGTGCTGGACGAATATCTGAAGTAAGTGCTCGCTTTACGCTTGACGCTATGCCTGGTAAGCAAATGGCAATCGATGCAGACTTGAATGCGGGCATGATAAACCCTGATGAAGCAAAAATACGACGAGCAGAAATTGCCTCTGAAGCTGAGTTTTATGGCTCCATGGATGGTGCGAGTAAGTTTGTTAAGGGTGATGCTGTTGCCGGTTTAATGATTTTGGGTATCAACATCATAGGTGGCTTTGCTATTGGTATGGCGCAGCATGGACTGACTTTTAACGATGCTATTACTAAATATTCATTGCTTACAATCGGTGATGGTTTAGTTGCACAAATACCTTCTCTAATGTTGTCTACATCTGCTGCCATTATGGTTACCCGAGTAAATGAGTCAGGTGACATGGGGAGTCAGGTTGTCAGACAGATGTTCTCCAGCTCTAAAGCGCTTTATGTTGCGGCGGCTGTGATGGGGATCATGGGGATAGTGCCAGGTATGCCACACTTATCCTTCTTGTCGCTTGCTGCTTTGATGGCTGGTTTAGCTTATTTCTTTGAATATAGAGAAAAACAGAAAAGCCAAGCTAAGACAAAAACACGTGCTACATCAGCTGATGGTTCAGATGCTCCTCAGACGCCAGAGTCAAAAGACTTAAGCTGGGATGATGTTGCTCCGGTTGATATCTTAGGTCTTGAAGTGGGCTACCGACTTATTCCTCTTGTTGATAAGTCTCAAGGTGGTGAATTGTTAGCAAGGATTAAGGGTGTAAGGCGTAAATTATCTCAAGATTTAGGCTTTTTGGTGCCCAGTGTTCATATTAGGGATAACTTAGACCTTCTGCCTAATGCCTATAGAGTGACGCTCATGGGTGTTAGTTTAGCGGATGCCGAGGTTCATTCGGACAAAGAACTGGCAATCGACCCTGGACAAGTATTTGGAAAATTAGATGGAATACCTGATAAAGACCCTTCTTTTGGCCTAGATGCTGTATGGATTGATCCTAAAAAAAGAGATCAAGCACAAACTTATGGCTATACCGTTGTTGATGTAAGTACCGTTGTTGCAACACATATTAATCAGATTATGCATAAGCATGCTCATGAGTTGATTGGTCATGATGAAGTGCAGCAACTGCTAGAGTTATTAAAGCAGCATAATCCTAAGTTGGCAGAAGAATTGGTACCTAACACTGTACCTGTAAGTGTGTTGTTGAAAATACTGCAAAATCTTTTAGTTGAAGGTGTGCCTTTACGTGATATGAGAACAATTGCAGAAGCTATTATGGGAGTTGTTCCTAAGTCTCAAGACCCTATGGTGCTTACTGCTGCAGTGAGGACCTCTTTGTCACGTTTAATCGTACAAACTCTAGCTGAAGGGGTTGATGAAATTCCTGTATTAACCTTAGACCCTGAGCTAGAAAAAATGCTGATGCAAACGGTTCAGCAAAGTCAACAAGCGGGTGTTAAGAATGAGGAGGCTTTGATCTTAGAGCCTTCAATGGCTGAGCAGCTACAAACTTCATTAAGGCAGTCTTCTGAACAGCAAGAAAGTAACGGTAATACACCTATATTGATTGTATCTGCACCTATTAGGCCTATGTTGGCAAGATTTATGCGTTATGGTGGTATAAATATGGCTGTTTTGTCGTACCAAGAGGTGCCAGATCATAAGCGAATTACAGTCGTAGGCGTTATTGGTCAGTAAAATTGCTGTACTTGCCCTGATATCTTTCTATATTTATCAAATTCTTTCGGGTAAGCTATGGATTTGTAAGAGAAATTAACTTTAAAGGATAGGTCTTTAATGCAGATAAGGCGGTTTCGAGCAGCAGATATGCGCCAAGCGATTCGCAAAGTACGCGACGCTGTAGGCCCTGATGCCGTAATTCTGTCTAATCAACGCCTTGCAAGTGGAGAGATCGAAATAGTTGCCGCTCTAGATTATGACGGTAGCATGCCTTCAAATTACTCAAGTCAGCCTAAACCTGAGCCTCCTCCTGTTACTCCTAAAACAGCGCCTCAACAAAGCTATCAAGAGCGAATTGAACAAGCTAAGCAACCTGAAATTTCACAAGTAAATCATCAAGCTGATCTTGCTCAGAAAATGTCGTCTGTACCTGCTAATAAATATGTTTCCATGGCAGATGAAGATCCTGTTATCGAAGAGTCTTTATCTATTAAGCAGCCAGAGGAAAGTGCTCAATTAAAAGAGATGGAAGCTGAACTGCAAAAGGTAAAGGAGTTGCTTGAGCAGCAGCGTAAGTTGGGTGATACCAAGAAAAATGACCTTGACCCTGCACAAGCAAAAGTAAAAGAGAGATTGACCTCCCTCGGATTATCGTCAAGTATTGTCTCTGGTATTCTGGATGATGTCGAGTTACTGGGACGTGAAGACGATTGGAACCGAGTGCTATCTCATTTGGCTGAACATATACCAGTTAAGAAACAAGGTTCTGAAATGCATGGTTGTTATGCGTTTATGGGGCCAACAGGCGTTGGTAAAACAACAACAATTGGCAAGATTGCTGCGCAACATGTTTTAAAGCATGGCTCAGACAGTGTTGTTTTAGTGACAACTGATACATATAGAATTGCAGCGCATGAACAACTTCGTACATTTGGTCGCATATTGAATGTTCCTGTTGTTGTTGTTAATGAATATTCAGATTTGAATGAAGTACTTGATAAATATTCTAACTTTTCACTCGTTTTAGTTGATACTGCAGGTATGAATCCAAGGGATAGAAACCTAGAACGTCAATTGCTTATGATGAAAAGGGCTCATTCAGATTTAAAAAAATTGCTAGTATTACCCTGTACAAGTCAAAGACAAGTATTAAAAACTGTTGTTGATGTGTATGCTCAGGTGCAATTAGATGGTTGTGTGTTAAGTAAGCTAGATGAATCTGCTTCACTAGGTGAGGCGGTTAGTGTTGTTATTGAAGAGAGGTTGCCAGTCGTCTACATCGCAGATGGGCAGCGCATTCCAGATGATATTCAACCTGCAAGAGCACATAATATAATAAGCCGAGCAGTTTATACTGCGGAGCAATATAGTCATATATACAGCTCATTGAAATACGGTAGTTAGTAACTTTATGTTATTTCAACCAGTAAGTTATAGAACAATATAGTACAGTTATTTCAAGAGTATTGGTTTAACAAATATAAGGTTACGTTCATCTTTGATTATGCAGTCCAGAACAGGTCTAAATGCCTATAATCAAAAACCGGCACCATCAGTTAATCAAATTATTGATGAATACGGTTTCTTGGTTAAAAAAATTGCCTATCATCTGCTTGCGAGGTTACCAAGCAGTGTTGAGCTGGATGATTTAATTCAAGCGGGGATGATGGGATTGATTGAGGCGTTTAAACGCTTTGAGTCAACAAAAGGTGCTAGTTTTGAAACTTATGCCGGAATCCGTATTCGTGGCTCTATCATGGATGAGGTCCGTAAAAGTGACTGGGCTCCTAGGTCAGTACGTCGAAATGGGCGAGCAATAGCTAGTGCGATTAAAGAATTAGAAGCTAAGCTTGGTCGTGAAGCTAGTGATTTTGAAATATCTCAAGCAATGGATATTGGGCTAAATGAATATCATGAGATGTTGCAATCAAGTATGTCTACTCAGTTATTTAGTTTTGAAGAGTTGCTTGACTCGGAAGGGTTAAATATTGAGACAGATAATGAAGAGGATAGTGCGCCATACTCTTTTGTTGAAGACTTAGGTTTTCAAAAACAATTGGCGCAAGAAATAGATTCTTTACCAGAACGAGAAAAGTTAGTTCTATCCTTGTATTACAATGATGAACTTAACCTTAAAGAAATCGGTTCTGTGTTAGGTGTGAGTGAATCGCGAGTGAGTCAGATACATAGTCAAGCAGCTATGCGTCTTAAAGCTAGATTAAGTGATTGGCGAGATTAAATATGAGCTTTGATAGACTACCTTTGGGTTGTGGAGGTTGCATTGGATAAAAACATGAAGATCCTAATCGTTGATGATTTCTCAACAATGAGGCGTATCATCAAAAATTTACTAAGGGATTTGGGATTTACCAATACAGTTGAAGCTGATGATGGGACAACTGCATTACCTATATTGCAGACAGGAACCATAGATTTCTTGGTAACTGACTGGAATATGCCAGGTATGACTGGAATTGAGTTGCTTCGCTCTGTGAGGGCTGATGAAAAACTCAAAACGATTCCAGTTTTGATGGTTACTGCTGAGGCTAAGCGAGACCAAATTATTGCCGCTGCACAAGCAGGGGTTAATGGTTATGTTGTAAAACCATTTACTGCAGTGGCGTTAAAAGAAAAAATCGAGAAGATTTTTGAACGAATTGATGCCGGAAAATAGGGGCTGAGAATGTCTGATAATTCTAAGTTGCGGCTTGGTGAATTTGAGACTCAGGTGAAAGATGGTGCAGTAGATTTAATTAATCGTATTGAAACTGGCGACTTCGCTGGTGCGATTAAAATTATTCAAGATCTTAGTGAAGCGCGTCATAACAACTTCTATAACGAAGTTGGCTATCTGACTCGTAGCCTTCACGATGCTATCCGAGATTTCAAAGTTGATTCTGTTGATCAAATTGTTGATCAAGTTGATGGTGCATCAAAAATTACAGATGCGACTGACCGCTTGAACTATGTCATTGATATGACCAACAGCGCTGCAAACACTACTATGGATATGGTCGATAGTAGCGTTCCAGTTGCTAGCCAACTACAAGATCAAGCAAGAGACCTAAGAAAAGATTGGGGCCGACTTATTCAGCGTGATTTAACTCCAGCTGAATTCCGTGAGCTTTACAAACGAATTGATGTATTTCTGCAAACAGCAGATGAAAGTGCAACAACTCTGCATTCAAATCTGAATGCCATTCTTTTGGAACAAGGTTATCAAGATTTAACTGGACAAGTTATTACACGCGTAACAGAACTAATTCGTGATGTTGAAGAAAAACTTGTTCACCTTGTTGCTGTTGCTGGGCGTGTTGATAGCATTTCTGGTATGGAACATGAAGACGTAGAAAATGAAGTTGATGACACAAAAGGTCATGGTCCAGCCATCAATAGTGATAACAACCCTGAAGTATTGAATAGCCAAGACGAAGTTGATGACTTGCTATCCAGTCTTGGTTTCTAGAGGAGCTGAGGATGAGTTTCGAAGTTGATGAAGAGATCCTACAGGATTTTTTAGTTGAAGCAGGTGAAATCCTTGAACAGCTATCTGAACAACTGGTTGATTTAGAACAAAACCCAAACGATATTGCCTTATTGAATGCAATCTTTAGAGGTTTCCATACAGTTAAAGGCGGCGCCGGATTTTTACAGTTAAATGCATTGGTTAACTGTTGCCATTATGCTGAAAACGTCTTTGATATTTTGCGTAACGGTCAAAGAAACGTTACCGCAGAGCTTATGGATGTCGTTTTACAAGCTCTTGATGCCGTTAATGAGATGTTTGAGGTGGTTCGTTCTGGCGGGGAGCCAGAGCCTGCTGACCCTGAGATAATTGAAGCTTTAAGTAAGTACGCTTGTCCTGCCTCTGAAGATGAAGAGGGAGAAGATGAGTCTGAAGCAGAAGTTGAAGAGACAGTAGAAGAAGTAGAAGAGACTCAGGTTGAAGAAGTTGACTCTGCTGCTCAAGAAGAGAATGTTGATATCTCAGATGATGAGTTTGAGTCGCTTTTAAATGCTCTGGGTGATGATGAAAGTACCCCAGCTGCAGTTCAAGCAGAGACTTCTCAGTCTGACAATGCTGCTCCGGCTAATAGCGATGATATTACTGAGAGTGAGTTTGATGCCCTTCTAGATCAACTGCACGGTGAAGGGGTGCCTGGTGCAACAAATGATGCGGCTCCAGAGCAAGCTGAACCAGCAACAGAAACTCAAGCAGCTGACACAGCTTCTGATGAAATTACTGAAGATGAGTTTGAGAAATTATTAAATCAACTTCACGGTGAAGGTGCTCCTGGACAGGATTCAGCTAAAGAAAGTGAGCAACCAGAAGCAGAAAAGGTAACAGATAAGAAAGACGATAAAGTGGCAAATGCTGCTGGTCCAGATTCTGATTTAATTACAGAAGATGAGTTTGAATCTTTATTAGATACCTTGCATGCTGAGAAGCAACAAGCTCCTCAAGCATCAGCGCCTGAAAATAAACCAAAGGCAGAGGCGAAAGCTAAACCTAAAGCAGAGGCGAAAGCTAAACCCAAGCCAAAAGCAGAGGCTAAGCCCAAACCGAAAAAAGCTGAGGTTGTAGCGAAAGAACCTGCGAAATCTAAAGATGATAAGCCGAATGCGCCAGTTGTTCAGGAAACGACAGTAAGGGTAGATACAAAGCGTTTAGACGATATTATGAATATGGTGGGAGAGCTAGTTTTAGTTCGAAACCGTCTAGTTCGTCTGGGTTTACAAAGTGAAGATGAGTCAATGGGGAAAGCTGTAGCTAACCTTGATGTTGTTACTGGCGATCTTCAGAATGCTGTTATGAAAACTCGAATGCAGCCAATTAAGAAAGTATTTGGACGTTTTCCTCGAGTTGTTCGTGACCTAGCTAGAAACCTTAAGAAAGAAGTTAATTTAGAGCTTAGAGGTGAAGAAACCGATTTAGATAAAAACTTGGTTGAAGCGCTTGCAGATCCTCTTGTTCACTTAGTGAGAAACTCTGTAGACCATGGTGTTGAAGCACCAGATGTTCGTGAGGCAAATGGTAAGCCTCGTGGTGGTAAGGTAATACTGTCAGCTGAGCAAGAAGGTGATCATATACTTCTATCCATCGAAGACGATGGTGCTGGTATGGATGCAGATAAGTTGCGTCAAAAAGCAGTTGAAAAAGGCTTAATGGATACTG
This sequence comes from Marinomonas sp. S3726, assembly GCF_000967665.1. Classification (NCBI taxonomy): domain Bacteria; kingdom Pseudomonadati; phylum Pseudomonadota; class Gammaproteobacteria; order Oceanospirillales; family Oceanospirillaceae; genus Marinomonas; species Marinomonas sp. S3726. The sequence goes on from NZ_JXYC01000003.1 coordinate 115,433, forward strand.
ATGCTGCAGAGCGCTTATCTGATGATGAAGCCTTTAATTTGATCTTTGCTCCAGGTTTTTCTACTAAGGTTGAAATTACTGATGTGTCCGGCCGCGGTGTAGGTATGGACGTAGTTAAGACGAAAATTTCGCAACTTAACGGAACATTAGACATCAAATCTGTTTTAGGTAAGGGATCACGATTCTCTATTAAGGTGCCTTTAACCTTAGCTATTATGCCTACGCTGATGGTGATGCTAGAAGATCAAGCATTTGCATTCCCTCTAGTGAGTGTAAATGAAATCTTCCATTTGAATCTTAAAAAGACAAACATAGTAGATGGTCAACAAGTGGTGGTAATTCGTGGTAAAACACTGCCTATCTTCCATTTGAAACACTGGTTAGTTAAAGGTCAAGCTGCTGATCTTAACCCTGAAGAAGCTCATGTTGTTGTTGTTCAGGTTGGGATGAATGAAGTTGGCTTTGTTGTTGATCAGTTGGTCGGTCAAGAAGAGGTTGTGATTAAGCCTCTTGGTAAAATGTTGCAAGGTACATCCGGTATGGCTGGTGCAACTATTACCGGAGACGGACGAATTGCATTAATTTTAGATGTTCCTAGCATGCTTAAGAGTTATGCATCGCGATAGGTTAATTGGATTTTTAGGAGACGCTTTATGCCAGTAAATGTACTGGTGGTAGACGATTCTGGTTTTTTTCGAAGACGTCTGGTTGAAATTTTTGATGCTGATCCACGCTTAAAGGTTATAGGTACTGCAACTAACGGACAAGAAGCCGTTGATAAGGTGCAGTCCCTAAAACCTGATGTAGTGACTATGGACTACGAAATGCCTGTTTTAGATGGCATTGCGGCAGTTGCTAGCATTATGAAATCACGCCCAACACCTGTTTTAATGTTCTCTTCATTAACTCATGAAGGTGCTAGGGTTACACTTGATGCGCTAGAAGCTGGTGCAGTTGATTTCATGCCAAAAAACTTTGAAGATATTTCGCGTGATTCTGCAGTGGTAAAGAAAACCTTAATTGAGCGTGTTTTAGCTGTAGCACGAACTCGTTTTATGGGGCAAACAAAAATTGCAGCTCCTGCTGAGAAGAAAGCAGCTCCTGCGCCTATTGTGTTAGAGCAAGGGGTGATTATTCCTCGTAGGCGCAAGAATGTCAGTTTAATTGCAATAGGAACATCAACAGGTGGCCCTATGGCATTGCAGACAGTGTTAACTAAATTGCCTAAAAATTTATCTGCACCGCTTGTTTTGATTCAGCATATGCCTGCAGCTTTTACAGGTGCTTTTGCTGAGCGTTTAAATCAGATTTGTGAAATCACCGTTAAAGAAGCCAAAGACGGAGATAAACTTGAAGCTGGTGTTGCTTTGTTAGCGCCTGGTGGCAAGCAGATGATGGTTGATCCAAGAAATGGTGGATGTGTCAGAATTCTGGATGGTGATGAGCGCTTAAACTATAAGCCTTCCGTTGATGTAACTTTCGGCTCTGCATCTAAATGCTACCCAGGAAGGGTGCTTTCAGTTGTTATGACTGGAATGGGTGTTGATGGACGAGAAGGTGCCAGGATGCTAAAAGATACGGGTTCTCGAGTTTGGTCACAAAGTGAAGAAACTTGTGTTATCTACGGTATGCCAATGGCAGTAGAAAAAGCTAATTTATCTGATGACGTAATTCATCTAGAACAAATAGGCGAGCGTATTGTTAAAGAGGTTGGTTAATGGATCTATTGACCTTAGCCGGCCTTGTTATTGCCTTTTCTTCAGTAGTGCTATCTAACCTTCTTGGTGGAGGGGAGATGGTTCTACTGATTAACCTCCCTTCAGCAATTATAGTTATTTTTGGTAGTCTTGGGGCTGCGCTTGTTCAGAGTAATATTTTAGAAGCTACTAGATCCCTATCTCTATTAAAATGGTCATTATTCCCTCCTGTTTTTGAATTTAATAATGCTCGAGAGCTGATTTATAAATTAGCAAATCAAGCCAGACGTCAATCTGTTGTGAGTTTAGAGTCAGAATTAAATTCATTAAATGATGGGTTTTCTGAAAGAGCGTTACAGATGGCGATCGATGGTGCTGATCCTGATAGCTTCTCTGAGCTATTGCATGATGAAGTGCTTAGGTTTAGGGATAAAAGAATGGCTAGTGTCGACTTTCTTGAGTCGATTGGTGGATATGCGCCAACATTAGGAATTATGGGGTCAGTACTTGGCCTAATTCAAGCAATGGCAAACCTAGATAGCCCTGAAGCATTAGGGCATGGTATCGCAGTTGCTTTTGTTTCCACCTTGTATGGGCAAGGTTTTGCTAACTTAATTATCTTTCCAATTACAAAAAAGCTAACAAACTATGTTGATAAAGAAGCTCTTTATTATCAGCTTATAGTTGATGGTATTTATGGTATAGCGACAGGTAAAAACCCTCACCGTCTTGATATTGAGTTGAGTGGTTATGAGCAATGATAAGCTTGGTTCAAGGTATCGTGCTAAACGTCGTCGGCACTTAGGTGTTCGTAATGACACTAATCAGAATAAAGATCGTTGGATTTTATCTTATGCTGATTTTATAACATTGCTTTTTGCTTTCTTCGTCGCGCTATACTCTATCTCTTTGAAAAATCAGGGCGATTCTAAGTTACTAACAGAGACTCTTGAGGGGGTTTTGGACGCTGTTCAATTGTCAGTAAAGCCTATTAATATCGGTCAAGTAACAACAGGTGAAGCTGAGGATGATGTTTTCCAAGAGTTAACACCAGATAGAGATAGTAACCCAATTCCTAGTCCAAAACAGAATCAAGAAACGATCGTAAAAAAAGAACTCAAGGTGGTTCAAGAGTTAAATCAAATGATTCTGACCCATATGGGGGAGTATCAACAGAATGGTTTGATATCAATAAATGAGAGTGAGCTTTGGATCGAGATTGAATTAAAAGCAGGTTTGCTTTTTTCGTCAGGAGAGTTTGAGTTGACTAATGAAGCTGTCGCTGTGCTTATTTCGATTAGTCAGGTCCTGAATCGATATAGTTACCCTGTTGTTGTGGAAGGGCATACAGATGATTTGCCAGTTAACAACTTTTATACCTCAAATTGGCAGCTATCAAGTGCTAGGGCATCGTCTGTTGTAGATGAGTTAATTAGCGGAGGCGTTAATCCTAAGCTAATTGCTGTGATGGGGTTGAGCAGTGAGAAACCTAAAGTCAGAAACAACAGCGACTTTTCACGGGCAAGAAACAGACGAGTGACATTGAAAATTGGTAAGATTGAAGCAGAAAACCTATACGACTACTTGTTTGAATAGTTATATACTTCAATAAGATAATCATAGAAACTGTAAGTAAAATAATAGTATAGGCATTATTAGGGGATAAAAGGTGCACATTTGGGCGGTAGCTAACCAAAAAGGTGGAGTAGGTAAAACAACTAGTGTGGTAACCCTGTCAGGGTTGCTCGCAGATGCAGGTCATCGTGTCTTGATGGTTGACCTTGATCCTCATGGTTCTTTAACTAGCTATTTTCGTTTTGATCCTGATTCAATTGAGCATAGTGCTTATGATTTGTTCTTAGGTAATGGAAAAATACAAGAAAGCTTACCGAAAGAGCTTATTTTAGAAACTGGGCATCCAAATTTATCCTTACTACCATCTTCTACTGCCTTAGCAACGTTAGAGCGACATGCTCAAGCGCAAGGTGGTATGGGGCTTGTCATTTCTAAGACATTGGCCATTTTATGGGATGACTACGACTATGTTTTGATTGATAGTCCACCTGTCTTAGGGGTATTAATGATTAATGCGCTTGCAGCTTGTCAGCAGCTTATTATACCGGTTCAAACTGAGTTTTTAGCAATCAAAGGCTTGGAAAGAATGGTTAGAACGTTAACCATGATAAATAGAGCTAGAAAAAGACCTGTTCCTTATTTAATCGTGCCGACTTTATTTGATAGAAGAACTCAAGCTTCAAATAAAAGCTTGAGAAGCTTAAAAGAAGCCTATGATGAAGCTGTCTGGCACTCTGTTATTCCTATAGATACTAAGTTAAGAGATGCAAGTACGGCAGGTATTGCTCCATCTGCTTTAGACAATAACGCGAGAGGCGTTAAGGCTTATACTAGTTTGGTGACGACGTTATTGGAGCCAATGAGTTAAATGAAAGATGAAAAACCATCAACAGAGGTGTTAATTGCGCCTCAACTTGCAGTTCAACGCTATTTGGATGAGTTACTCCAAGATGCAACTGTGAATGTTGAAGCTGTACCTGACGTTGAGGACGACTCAGTTAGTGAAGAGCTAGCTGATGAAAAACAAGCTGAAGAGTTAACAACACACGATAAAACGGATGCTGAAATTAAGCATGATCAGCAAGATGAATTTGTTTTACACGAAATAGAAAATGAAGAAGATGCCTTTGCCGCTTTTGAGTTTGCTGTTGCAGCCCTAGAGAATGAAACTCAAGCCGTTGAGAGTGAACTGGCTTCTGAGCCTGAGGTAGTTGTAAGCAATGAGCCAGTTGTAGAAAGTGAGATTATACAAGCCGAAACTGATGAAAAAGGTGTTGAGCCCCCTGCGCTTGTTGAAACTGTCGAGCAAGAAACCGAATCAGAGGCTAAATTAGATAAAGGTACTCAAGAGACAATCGCTGTAGAACCAACGCAAGAAGATGCTGCAGATTTAGAGCCTGAAATTGTATCAGATAAAACCAAGCCTTTGCCTTGGGCCGAAAGTCGCTTTGAATGTCTTTTGTTTAATGTTGGTGGTTTGAAAATGGCCGTCCCTTTAGTTGAATTAGGCGGTATCCAAAAAGCTGATTATGAAAAAGTTACTAAGATTTTTGGTCAGCCAAATTGGTTTATTGGGGTATCTAGTGTAAATGATCTAAGGATTCGAACGGTAGATACTGCTCAATGGGTAATGCCAAATCATTATAAAGGTGAGTTGCATGACTCATTTAAGTTTATAATTCAATTAGATCGCTCCAATTGGGGGCTAGCATGCGAAGATGTTGCAGAAGCAATTTCGTTAGAGCCTTCTGAAGTAAAGTGGCGATCAGATAGAAGTAAAAGGCCTTGGTTAGCAGGCACTGTAATTGATCATATGTGTGCTATTTTAGATGTACAAGGTTTTATAGAGCTACTTGATGATCCTAAAAATGGATTTAAGGCTCATCTTAAATAACAATGCAGGTAAACGCAGACTTTCCACATTTGGAGAAATAATATGACGACAGGTAGAGCGGTACAGGAAGTAGATGATCCAGTATTACAATGGGTGACCTTTCGATTAGATGATGAAATTTATGGTGTTAATGTAATGCAAGTGAAGGAAGTATTACGTTACTCAGAGATTGCTCCAGTACCTGGCGCACCGTCTTTTGTTCTTGGCATTATTAACCTGCGTGGCAGTGTTGTGACAGTGATCGATACTTGCCAAAGGTTTGGTATTCAAACAGGTGAGATCTCAGACTCTACACGAATAATGATTTTAGAAGTGGATGGTCATGTTATTGGTATTTTAGTTGATGCTGTTTCAGAAGTGGTTTATCTTCGTCAGTCTGAAATTGAACCATCACCAAATGTTGGTAATGATGAATCGTCGAAGTTCATCCAAGGTGTCTGTAATAAAAGCGAAACCTTATTGATTTTAGTTGATTTAGATCGATTGCTATCTGAAGATGAATGGTCTGATATTTCTTCCATGTAAGTTGAGTATGAGTGTTAAATGGAATCACAATGGCTATTTAATCTGCTGTTAGTCTTGTCTTTTATTTTGGTTGTTGCTTTATCAATTTGGATATTGGTGATTTCTAAAAAATTGAAAAAAGCATTACTTTTTCAAGCTGAAAGTGAAAGTAATCAAAAGAAACAAGTGCAAGTATTGGCCTCAGGTTCGATTGGCATGGGTAGACGCTTAGTAGCAATAGAGAAGAAACTTAACATTGCGGTTGAAAGGCAAACAGAAATTCTCTCCAAGGAAGGTGGTGTTTCATATAATAGGGCCATGGAACTATTAGAAATGGGCGCAACTGTTGATGACCTTGTTGCAAAATGTGGTTTGATTCGTGCCGAAGCAGAGTTAATAGATTTACTTTTTAAAGAATCTAAGCGAAGTGCTAATCATAAATATGAATAAAGGCCTAAGGGCCTTTTTTATTGTCTGATGAGTTTATTGCTAATATGGAATTACTTAAGAGAGTGGGCAAAGGCAATTATCTCTGCAACGGCAAGATACAGAGCTTCAGGTATTTCATCTCCAAGCTCAAGGCTACTGAGTACTTCAACTAATTCAGGACTCTTATGAATGACAATGTCATTCTCTTCGGCAACCTGCATTATTCTTTCCGCAATTAGCCCACTACCTTTTGCACTAACTTTAGGGGCTCCATGATAATCATAATGAAGTGCAACAGCTTTTTTATTCATTAGGTCCTCACATCAATTAGGTTACGCTTAACTTTGGTTTGAACTTTGTCTTCAACAGGTTTGCAGAAACTATCTACTTGAGTAACCTCTAGCCCTTTGTTGGTTAATTGTTTTGTCAAATTTTGAGTATATTGATGAATTTTGTTTGCTGTTTCTTTTTCTTCAGCAACAAAGATGACAGCTAATTTATTACCTTCAACATTGAGTCTTGCCTCAAATTTCCCTGTCTCTGGAAAGTCGAATAATAGCTTGGCTAACCAGCGACGTTTATTGGTAGAGGTTGTGTCGCTATCACTGTCTCTATCAACTTGAAGCTGAAATATAGAGGTGGCACCCTTATCTTGAATAGGAAACTCTATTGTTAAAGGTAAGTTCAGACCTTCAACTTTATTAGTTTCTAACAGATTTCTAATTTGTGAAGAGGTGATACGTTCTATGGCCTGGGAAATAGTTTGACCTGTCCTCTGATCGAGATTGTCCTTTATGTAGGCTTGGGTACTTGTTGATTCAGATTGAGCTATGTTGGTTTGCAGTTTTAATAAATTAGCCTTGAAGTCATGATTTAAATTATCAGAACTTTTAAGTAGTTTATTCTCAAGAAATAGACCGCTATTTGATAAGGCCTGTTTTAATTCTTTAGGAGACTCAATATTCTGGCTTTGAGGGATGCTTGTTAAAATTTGCTGTATTAATCTCTGAGTATCCTTACTTGTTTCTGGGTTGTTCTGAAGTTGATTGAAAGTCTGAATAAGCTGACTTAGTTCGCCTTTTGTTAATTGTTGAGGGAGGCTTTTAGCTAAACCTGAGTCTAGAGTTTTACTCGTCATTTCTTGTGTAATTGGCAATAGTTGAAGCTTACCATTTTCATCTCTTATAACAGGGATCGTATCCCCTACACTTAAGGGTTTAATCGATTCAATTATGAAGTTTTGAGATGACTGGCTGACTTTATACTGATTAGATTTGTTTGTTAGCTCAGTTCTTAATACTTGCTCTTGAATTATGCGGTTTTCGGGCTTTTCTTGATGATTGCCGATTAAAGCATAGCTGGGTTTGAAGTTAAGATTAGGTGCGCCTGTTAATTGGGAGCTTGTGCCTTGGCTGCTTTTTACTTGATTGCTTGAAAGAGTTTGTATTGGCTTTGCATTAAGTTGGCTCTGTTCCTGCGGTATTCCCGTTTGTGTTGATGAAATAGGTTTTGTTACTTGTTTAGGGATAAAATCTGTCAGATGGGGCTTACTTATGTATGCTTGGCTTTTATCCTGTTGAGTTGTGATGCTTTGGCTTTGAGCAGATTGCCTTTGCTGAGTTTCGGTTTCGGATTGTGGTGTTTTAGCGTCTGCCACTAATGATTGTATTGGCGTATTCTTGCTATTAATAGAGGCTGTAGACTCTCTTTGAGTTAGTGTTTGGGGGCTTGTTTTCGGTGTGATTTGGGAATAACTATTTACTGAAATGCCTGTTTTTTGCACTTGAGATTGAGCCCCTAATTGAGCTCCTATTTGAGAGCTGTTCTGATTAGGAGGAGTTGTTCTAGGGGTGTCTTGTGATGGGAGTTTTGCTATGACATTAATAAACTCGACTTTAGAGGCTAAGCGAACAGGTATTTCCTTACTCTGATATTGTTTGCTTTGTTCTACATTAGGCCTAGGGTCAGATGCTACAGTGGCTTGATTTTGATAGTGTTTATTAACGCTTCTTGCTTGAGAGGATGCTTCTAAGTTATTGTTTTTATAAATTATACCTTCTATTCCTTGAGTTGGTTTTTTGTTAAATTTTGCTTCTCTTAGATCTGTTCCATCATTAAAGCTCAAAGTAAACTGTTTGTTTTTGCTATCTACCGTTAAACCAACCTGCTTTAACTTATCAATAGTTGGTTGTAATTGCTCGCTAATCATGGAAAAGCTTTTGTTATCTAATGTTCTCGCCTCTAATAACTGAGCAGGTTTATTATCAATAAAAATTTGCCTGTTACCTGTTAATTTAATGGGCTGGAAGCCCTCAATTAACTTAATTTCATTGACTAATTTCGTTAGTTTTCCAAGCTCTTTTGTCGAAACTGAACTGCCATTTAATTGGCTAAGCTTGTCATTTGTCATTGAGTTAATGAGGTTGGCCATTCACGCGTTCCAATAAAGTCGTTATTTAGATAGCTTTCTTTTATAATAAGTCGCTTTTTGATTTAGCAATATGTCTGTTTCTAGCAATTTAAGCTAAATCAAGTGTAGGTATGTAAGACAGTTTAGCGTCTTACTCTCATGATATCGGCTGATTTAGGTAAACCTTTGCACTCAAATCTTGATTTATCCATTTCTGGTTTAGTGATAGAGCGATCAGAAAGAATCCTGTGTGACAACTTCTCTTGTGTGGTGAAAGCTGGGGAGGTGGCACGAATTATGGGAGAAAACGGTGCAGGTAAGAGCACATTATTAAAAGTAATTGCAGGAATACTTCAGCCACTTGAAGGGCAAATTTTTTTCTCTGGAGAAGATATTAGTTATCACAGAGATATGCTTCATAGAGAGCTTTTGTATCTTGGTCACCATGCAGGAATCAAAGCTGTATTTAGTGTTGCAGAAAACTTGAACTGGTATTGTCCTAATCAAACTTCTGATGCGATCGAATTAGCATTAGACGTTGTTGGCTTAGCTGGGTACTCGGATACGCCAGCGCATCAGTTATCTGCGGGTCAGCAAAGACGTATTGCCTTGGCTCGTTTATGGTTAACTGACAAGAAAGTTTGGTTGCTAGACGAGCCTTTTACTGCTCTAGATGTAAAAGGAGTAGCTGTTTTAGAAGCCAAAATAAAACAACATACAGATGCTGGCGGTTTAGTGATACTGACTACTCACCAAGCTCTAGATGACGCCTTGTCAGTTAAAGAAATAAAGTTGGTTTAATGACTTATTCATCCTTTTTCTACTCTGAAATTCTAGCCATTTTTCGACGTAAGCAGGATGCGGTTAACGCGCTTGTGTTTTTTTTATTGGTTATAACGCTATTTCCGCTTGGAGTGAGCCCGTCAAAAGAATTTTTGCAGCCAGCCGCCGGTGGCATTATTTGGTGTGCTGTTGCTTTAGCGGTACTCATGTCTGTTGAAGGCATGTTTAAAGAAGATTATAACGACGGTTCACTTGAACAGCTTGTCGTCAGCGGTTTGTATTTACCTGTTTTAGTCTTATTAAAACTTGCAGTGCATTGGTTTGCAATCATGCTTCCCTTACTGGTTTTAACCCCCATTTTGTCTCAGATGTTGTTCATAAATTGGGAAATATTGTGGGTTTTAATTTTAACTCTGATTTTAGGCAGCCCAGCACTGTTTTTGATTGGTACAATAGGTGCAGCTTTAACTGTTTCCCTAAGACGAGGTGCAGTATTAATGTTGCTTATCATTTTACCTTTTTATTTACCGGTAATTATTTTCTCAACCGGAGCAATAGCTGCGGCGCAGGTAGGTCAGCCATATAATGGTCAATTGGCTATCCTAGGAGCTATTTCTTTAATGACTTTGACCTTGTCGCCCATTATGGCTGCGGTCTCTATAAAAGCGAGTGTAAATTAATGAATTGGATATGGTTTCATAAACTGGGATCACCCAAGTGGTTTTTTCAATGGGCGAATAAGTGGAGTAGGTTCGCGTTTGTCATCGGTCTTGTGATGCTTGTTGTTGGTATCGCTTGGGGGTTGGGTTTTGCTCCTGCAGATTATCAGCAAGGGAATAGTTTTCGTATTATTTACATACATGTTCCAAGTGCAATTTTAGCTCAATCTTGCTACCTAGGATTAGGTGTTGCTGGACTAGTCTCATTGGTTTGGCGAATGAAAATGGCGCCAGTCTTTATTAAAGCTGTTGCGCCTTTAGGTGCTGTTATGGCTGTGATTGCACTAATCTCAGGCGCCATTTGGGGCAAACCAACCTGGGGCGCTTGGTGGGTTTGGGATGCAAGATTAACATCTGTGCTTATTCTCTTTTTACTTTATATGGGTGTAATTGCTATCCAAAATAGCTTGGATGATATGCAGTTAGCAGACAAAGCGGTTGCTGTTATCAGTGTAGTAGGCCTCATTAATTTACCTATCATAAAATATTCTGTTGAGTGGTGGAATACACTTCATCAACCTGCGACTTTTACCATTACTGCTAAACCTGCAATGCCTATGGAGATGTGGCTGCCGTTATTGTTATCAACCCTAGGTATGTATGGTTTTATTGCTGCAATTGCTATGTGGCGGATGCAAACAGAAGTGCTTGTTCGTGAGCACAGATCCAATTGGGTAAAAAAGGAAATTTTAGATAATGGCATTTGAATCAATAAATGAGTTCATTTCTATGGGAACTCATGGACCATACGTGTGGTCAGTATATGGCATTTCTCTGATTTTACTTTTAGGAAGTTATTTCGCTAGTGTAAAAGCGAAAAAAAATCAGATAAAAAGGCTTAAACAAAGGTACTTAAGGGAGCAGAAAAGTTAATGCATCCAGTTAGAAAAAAACGCTTAATCACGATAAGCGCTATCTTAGTGATTATTGGTGCTGCTGTCGGATTGATGCTTTATGCACTACAGCAGAATATCAACTTATTTTATTCCCCAAGTCAGGTAGCTGAAGGTGAAGCTCCTAATAATGTGATGCTACGAGTTGGAGGCATGGTTGTTGACGGTAGTGTAAAACGTGATCCAAAAAGTCTAGCCGTTCAATTTCAAGTGACCGACTTTGCCCATAAAGTGACAATAGAATACAAAGGCATTTTACCTGACTTATTTAGAGAAGGTCAGGGGATAGTCGCACAAGGTAAATTGAACCAAGATAAGGTATTGATCGCTCAAGAAGTATTGGCAAAGCATGATGAAAAGTATATGCCTCCAGAAATTACAGACGCGCTTGAGAATGCCAAGAAAAAAGAAGATTGATCCTTGTTCAATCTAACCTAATGAATTTTAATTTATAGTGAGTTGTATCTTTCATGTTGCCTGAAATTGGTCACTTTGCGTTAATTCTTTCGCTATTCTTTGCATTAGCTTTATCTTTTGTTCCTATATTGGGATATATCAAAAAGCATAAGGTTTTAATGGCTTATTCGACACCCTTGACTCACGTGACGAGTTTGTTGGTGTTGTTCAGCTTTATTATTCTTTCATATAGCTTTGCTGTTGATGATTTCTCTGTTCTTTATGTTAGTCAGCATTCGAACAGCTTGCTCCCTTTCGTTTTTAAACTAAGTGCGGTTTGGGGTGGGCATGAGGGGTCTTTACTCTTATGGGTTTTGATTCTTTGTGGCTGGTCATCTGCTGTTGCTTATAAAGGTAAAACGTTACCTGAAGATATTAGAGCCTTAGTTTTAGCGACACTAGGTATAGTAACCACAGGTTTCCTTGCTTTTCTATTGTTCACTTCATCTCCTTTTGTACGCCTTTTACCTGATATGCCGGCAGAAGGTGCCGACTTAAACCCTCTTTTACAAGATGTCGGCTTGATCATTCATCCACCTATGTTGTACATGGGGTATGTGGGTTTCTCTGTCGCTTTTGCTTTTGCTATAGCAGCGCTTATCTCTGGTAACTTAAACTCTTCTTGGGCTAGGTGGGCAAGACCTTGGACTTCAGTATCTTGGGCGTTTTTAACTCTAGGTATAGGTCTGGGTAGCTGGTGGGCTTATTATGAGCTTGGCTGGGGCGGCTGGTGGTTCTGGGACCCTGTTGAAAATGCGTCTTTTATGCCTTGGCTTGCGGGTACTGCATTGATTCACTCTCTTGCCGTGACAGAGAAACGGGGTGTATTTAAAAGCTGGACCGTGTTACTTGCTATCTTTACCTTTAGCTTAAGTTTATTAGGAACATTCTTAGTACGATCTGGTGTTTTAACATCAGTGCACGCATTTGCTGCAGACCCTACTCGTGGTGTATTTATTCTTGTCTTGCTTTTCTTATTTGTCGGTGGAAGTCTGCTTTTATATGCCATGCGCGCTGCAGATGTTAAATCGGATGTATCCTTTGGTATTACAGGAAGAGAAGCTGGGCTTTTAATCAACAACATAGTATTGGTAACTTTAACTTTAACTGTATTGCTAGGTACTTTATTCCCTCTATTGTTTGATGCTCTTGATATGGGGAAAGTATCGGTTGGCGCGCCTTACTTTAACAGTGTGTTTTCTCCTATCGCACTAGTTTTAATGCTGGTTATGGCAATTGGACCTTTGCTGAAGTGGAATCGTACTAAGTTGAATACCTTAATTAAGCAACTTATATTCCCTTGTATTTTGGCATGTGTGCTTACTGGTATTACCTTAATCTGGCAGAAATTTGAATGGATTACACTGGTTAGTTTGTTTGTTGCTTATTGGGTGCTTTTATTAACCCTGATTGATTGGGCGTCAAAGCTTGGTAATGTAGGCTCAAGTTGGTGGCAAAGAGCGAAAAAATTACCTCGTAACTATTATGGAATGTTGATTGCGCATTTAGGGATGGCGGTAAGTTTAATTGGTATTTTATTTGTGAGTGTACAAAGCCAAGAAGAAATGGTTCGTATGGCGCCAAATGACAGTGTGACCCTATCTGGTTATGAGTTTGTTTTTAATGGTGTTTCTCAGGTACAAGGCCCTAACTATGTTGCAGATAGAGCCAATGTTTCAATCTTTAAAGATGGTCAGCAAGTTGCTTCATTAGCACCTGAAAAGCGTGTTTATCAAGCGCGAACTCAAATGATGACAGAAGCTTCAATTGATGCAGGCTTATTTCGTGACCTTTACCTTTCTTTAGGTGAGCAATTAGAGGGTGATACTTGGGGGTTAAGGGTTCATGTAAAACCTTTTGTTCGTTGGATTTGGTTAGGTGGTATCTTAATGATGATAGGTGGTTTCCTATCAGCAATGGATAAGCGTTATAGAAAAGTAGCAGGAGCGACAATATGAGTGAGGGTAAAAACAGTAAAATGAAAAAAGTTGCGTTATTTTTACCTTTTTTAGCTTTTGCTTTATTAGCTGGTGTTTTCTTTTCTCAGCTAGGTAAAGACACTCAATATATGCCTTCTGCATTAATTGGTAAAACCTTGCCCGATTTCTCATTAGTGAGCCTTGAAACCAACGAGGTAATGAATAACAAGGACCTTGGTGAGCAAGGTTTTTTAATTAACTTTTGGGGGACTTGGTGCCCTGCTTGTAGTTTTGAGCATGATTATCTGATGAAGCTTGCTTCCGAAGGCATAGATATCGTCGGTATTGACTATAAAGATGAAACCGCTGCTGCAATAAAGTGGCTGGATGAAAAGGGAGACCCCTATTCTGTCGTTTTGCTTGATGAATTAGGAAATTTTGGCATTGATATGGGAGTGACAGGAGCACCTGAAACTTTTGTGGTTAATGCCGAGGGCATAGTGACATATCGTCATCAAGGTATTGTTAATGAGCAAGTGTGGCAAGAAATGAAGGGCTATTTGAAATGATAAGTTTACGTTTTTTAAGCATTGTTCTATTGGCTTTATTTAGCTTTTCTGTAAGTGCTGAAGCTGAAAAAGTACTGAATTTTAAATCTGAAGTTGATCAAGTTCGATATCATGATTTGATCAGTGAGCTACGCTGTCCTAAATGCCAAAATCAGAACTTAGCAGATTCTAATGCACAAATTGCTATTGATTTACGTACCCATGTTTATGACATGGTTAACGATGGTACCAGCGACACTGAAATCCTAGCTTATATGGTGGCAAGGTATGGTGAGTTTGTTTTATACAGCCCACAAAAAAAAGGTGTTAATTTTATTCTCTGGTATGGACCCTTTATTATTTTAGGGGTTGGTTTAATTGGGTTTATTTTAGTCATTCGTAGAAATGCTAAACGAAGAAAACAGAGGACGAAAGGCTAATGCTTAGTTGGATTTTGATGGGGGCAATTTTAGTATTGTCACTTACTTATGTTGCCTATTATGTTAAACAAACCATGGCTGAAGATGCAGAATCTGACTTGGTTAACTTCTCCAAAGTAAGGGCTGCTGAGATAGATGAAGAGTGTCAATCAGGTCGAATTAGTGATGCGGAAGCCAGTGTATTAAAAGCGGATTTAGTAACAGAAATAAGTCTAGCTTCTGAACCTGCTAATAATCTAGGTAGAAAATTCACCCAAGATTCAGGGCGATTACCTAGCCAAATGTTTGCTCTCATACTTGTTACGGCAACACTTGGATCGGTTGCTCTATATCAGTATCTAGGTTTTTCAAAAGAAGTGATTTTTACTGAAAGAATGCAGCAGGGCAGTATTACCCAAGAGGGTATGAGTGATTTTTTACTTTATCGTGCAGAAAAGAATCAAAGACCTCAAGACTGGTTTTTTGTTGCTCAAGACAAGGTAAGCCAACAAGATTATTTAGGGGCTCAATTTGCTTTTGAGCAAGCTCTAAAGAACCCGCCAGAAGACCCAAATGATGTGGTGGTGATTTTAACTGAATATGCTCAGAGCATTTTCTTTGCTAATCAAAGAAAGGTCGACCCTAAACTTGAGTCTGTGATTGCTCAGATACTCGCAATTGATGCGAATAATTCTACTGCTCTAGGGCTACAGGGGATTATTGAATTTGATCGTGGAGCATATAGAGAAGCGGTATTGGTCTGGCAGCAAGCAATAAAATTTGGTGCTAGCATTGCTGAGAGAGAGGGGCTTCTTCAAGGAATACAGCAAGCTCGAGAAATCGGTGGTATTACACAAGAGCAAGTACCTAGCTTGATTAGTCATAAGATTAAACTAAGTTTTAGCATAGAAAATCCTGAGAAATTAACCGCAGATGCTGTTTTTCTTGTATATGCTAAGTTGCCCTTGAGACCTATGCCAATAGCGATAAAACGCTTGAGGCAAGACGCTTTGCTATCACAAGTTGAGCTGACTAATCTAGATAACCTTATGCCAGGTATGACACTGGCCGAAGCTCAAAAGGTTGATTTAGTTGTAAAATTAGCGAGTTCTAGTGATCAAGATCTGACTAAAGGCTTAGAAATTGCTAAATTAAAGGATGTTTTAGTAAATCAGAACAAAGTTTTTCATATCTCTATCGAGTTGTAATTGCAACTGATGGGACTTAGCTTGATAATATCATTAACTTTATTGATGTAAGTCGGAATAAATAATGGAATTTAGCTTACGCGAATGGCTAATCTTAATCGGTGTGATCATTATTGTAGTGATCTTAGTTGATGGATTTCGAAGATATAAAAAATCGCAAAAATTTGATGAAGCAGATGACGACGATTATGTTGATCAGGACATGCTTCTGAAAGAAGCTATGTTAAGACGGGAGCTGCCTAATGGTGGTGCTCGTGCTTCTTCTGATCCTGTTAAAAATGCTTTTCAAAATGCCAAACAAACAGTTAATGCTCCTTTAACGGATCTACCCCATAAGGTTGACGCTGGGCCTGAAATAGATAAAGCGGATGATTTACAGTTTGATGAGTTAGCTTCTTTGGTTCCAGAAAGAATGAACTCCGAAGCTGATAGTCAAAAAGACTACTCAGACATACCTGATGAAGCTGAATCTTTTGCTCAAGAAAGTGATTATTCCGAAGACAGTTTCGAGCGACAATATTCAAATGTTGATGTTAGCCAAGTAACGCCACATGGCACAGCTGATGCACTTGAAGATGACGAGTTCGATGCTGAAATTGAAGAAGTGATTGTCATTAATGTTTTTGCTGCAGAGGACAAACCATTCATTGGCATGGAGCTATTACAGCTAGTGCTTAATTGCGGCATGCGTTATGGCGATATGGACATTTTCCACCGTCATGAAGATGGTTTTGATCAAGGAAAGGTTCAGTTCAGTATGGCTAATGCTGTTGAGCCTGGAACCTTTAATTTGGATACCATGGGCGATAATACATCCCCAGGTGTAAGTTTCTTTATGGGGCTGCCTGGCCCTAAAAATAGCATGAGAGCGTTTGACTTTATGCTAGAAACTGCGCAAACCTTGGTACGTAACCTTGATGGTGAGTTGCGTGATGAAAGACGCACTATCATGAGCGAGCAAAGTATCGAGCATTGCCGTCAGCGTATTCGTGATTTTGAACGTCGCCGCTTAATGCGTGTTAAAAGTAATTAACCTCTTTTATGGTCCTTATCTTGTGATAAGGGCCATAATAACCTTTCAGCTTTACCCTTATCTCACTTCTAAAAAGAGTTACCCATAATGTCAGATCCTATTGCCGTTCAAATTAGCGAGCTTGTAACCCGTTTAAATGACTACAGCTATGCTTATCATGTTAAAGATGAGCCTAAAGTATCTGATGCTGAGTATGATCTTGATTATCAAGCTTTAGTCGCCCTAGAAAAGCAATCTCCTGAGTTGATACAAGCTGACTCACCGACACAAAGAGTGGGTGAAAAGCCTGACAGTGGCTTTCAAACAGTTGCTCATACCGTTCCAATGCTTTCACTTGATAACGCCTTTAGTGATGAGCAGCTTGATGAGTTTGAGCAAAGATTATTTAAACTAATAGGTACTCAAGCAATCAGTTATTGTTGTGAGCCTAAGCTTGACGGGTTGGCGATAAGCCTTAGATATGAAGAGGGTGTTCTAGTAAGAGGCTTAACACGAGGTGATGGTGTTTCAGGTGAAGATATCACCTCAAACATTAAGACCATAGGCTCTATACCGCTTAAACTTAGAACTCAAACACCACCGCCTGTATTAGAAGTTCGTGGTGAAATATATATGCCTAAGGCTGGTTTCGAAGCCCTGAATCAGCAAGCAGAAGAAAAGGGTGAGAAAGCCTTTGTTAATCCAAGAAACGCAGCAGCAGGTAGCTTGAGGCAGCTTGACCCAAGTATTACGGCTAAACGACCTTTGGTTTTATGTGCTTACTCAATTGGCCATACCGAAGGCTGGACCCAGCCTGATAGTCACTATGATTCTTTGACCTTGATGTCTGAGTGGGGGTTTAAAACCAATCCTTTAATGGAGAAGGTGAGCAGTATTAAGGGCTGCATGGAATACTATCAACGCCTTTCCGTGTTACGTCCAGATCTTACTTACGATATTGATGGTATTGTTTATAAAGTAGATTCTCTAAGCCTACAGCAAGAGTTAGGTTTTATTGCTAGGGCCCCTCGCTGGGCAATTGCCAGAAAGTTTCCAGCGGAAGAGGCAATTACTCAAATTTTAGAGGTTGATTTTCAAGTTGGCAGAACTGGTGCCATTACACCTGTTGCGCGTTTGGATCCAGTGTTTGTCGGTGGTGTAACAGTATCCAATGCAACCTTGCATAATAAGGACGAAATTAATCGTCTTGGTGTTAAGGTGAAAGACTTCGTCAGTATCCGACGTGCAGGAGATGTTATACCTCAAGTAGTGAAAGTCATTCATGAGAAGCGAGATGAGCATACTCTTGATGTTGTGTTTCCTGAAGTGTGTCCTATTTGTCAATCTGAACTAGAGCAAGTGACAGGCGAAGCGGTTATTCGTTGTACCGGTGGCCTTGTATGTGCGGCTCAGCGAAAGGAAGCGTTAAAGCATTTCGTATCCCGTAAAGCGATGGATATTGATGGCTTAGGAGACAAACTAATTGAGCAGTTAGTTGATTTAGCGTTTATTAAAACCCCTGTTGATATTTACACATTATCAGAGAAAAAAGAGCAATTGTTAGCACTTGAGCGCATGGGGGAGAAGTCTGTAGAAAAGCTATTAACCTCTATTGAAACATCAAAACAAACAGAATTTCATCGCTTTATCTATGCATTAGGTATTCGAGAAGTCGGTGAGGCGACGGCGAGAACATTAACTAACCACTTTAAAACGTTAGATAAAATTATCGAAGCAAATACAGACAGTCTAGTAAAAGTAGATGATGTAGGTCCAATTGTTGCTCAGCATTTAAGGCGCTTCTTTTATAAAGAATCTAATCGAGAGATGGTTAATTCCTTACTTGATGTTGGCGTTTATTGGCAAGAAAAGGAAGTGTCATCTGATACAGTGTCACAACCTTTAGCAGGTCTTACTTATGTCGTTACGGGTACTCTCACAGCACTGAAAAGAGATGAAGTTAAAGATAAACTTATTTCATTAGGCGCTAAGGTAAGTGGGTCTGTTTCAGCTAAAACACATTGCTTGATTGCTGGTGAAAAAGCGGGTTCTAAGTTAACGAAAGCCCAAGACCTAGGGATACAAATTCTTGATGAAGCTGGTATGTTGGCTTTGCTTGAAGAGTATGGGGTAGCTTAATGGATACTCTCATTCCTTTTGATTCATTAGAAACTGAAACACTTAACAATATTCTGGTTGAAGTGGTCACACGAGATGGTACTGACTATGGTAATTACGATGTGTCATTAGAGCAAAAATGCCAGCAAGCTCATTTGATGCTCAAAAACCAGCAAGCCTTTTTAGTCTTTGATACAGAGAGTGAAACGATCAAGCTTGTGAGTCGTGATCAGATGTCACAATATGATATGGATTAGGTATTATGATGGAAGTAAGTATTTACTTCCATCATATGATTCAAATAAATTTTTGAATACAAAGTAGTTAAATCAGCTTATCTAGATAAACTATTTACATTCACCTGAAGGTGTACGAACACAATGGTTAATATTGTGGTCCATTCCTAATGCTGGTTCCGCTTCTGTATTACGGCCAACTTCTTTCGCTGGAACGCCTGCAACCGTTGTGTGTGCTCTTACTGCTTCAAGAACAACGCTACCTGCTCCGACTTTCGCGCCTTCACCAACTTCAATATTACCCAAAATTTTAGCGCCAGCGCCAATGAGTACACCACGTCTAATTTTTGGATGGCGATCACCATGTTGTTTACCTGTTCCACCTAAGGTGACAGACTGCAGGATAGAAACATTATTTTCTATCACACAGGTTTCACCAACCACTAAACCTGTGGCATGATCAAGCATGATACCTGAACCAATTTTTGCTGCTGGATGGATATCAACGCCAAACGCAATCGACATCTGGCCTTGTAAATACAGCGCTAAACTTTCTCTGCCATTATTCCACAGCCAATGGGCAACACGGTAAGTTTGAAGTGCATGAAAGCCTTTGAAAAAGAGTAAAGGTGTAGTCAATGACTCGCATGCCGCATCTCGATCCGGTATGGCTAAAATGTCATTTTCAATATCTTTGACTATGCCCGACTCTGGATCTGAGAAGGCTTCTTGAATAACTTCCCTTAACACCAGAGCTGGTACTGAGATACTATCCAATTTGCTGGCGAGTAAAAAACTCAAAGCACAGCTTAAAGAATCATGCCTTAGTATGGTAGTGTTAAATAAACTGGCTAGAATCGGTTCACCCTGTGCTAATTGTTTGGCCTCATCTTTTAAAGATGACCATAAATTGCTTGATGTCACAGAGGATGTTGTTGAATGGCTCAAGATCTGTCTACCTATTTGAATTTGAAGCTAGAATGAAGCTTAATATGGGTAGAATGTAACAAAACAAGGGGGAGTGCAATGATTGCTGCTTCACCTAAGTTGGAGAGAATATGACTATTAAGACTGTTGCAGATGCTTTGCATGTGTTTTACGAATTAAACAGTGAGTTTTCTAATGCTTATTGGGAAATGAATGAAATCAATAATAAGGATATGTTTTTTGCAATGAAATGCATGTTGCAAGATGAACTTGATGAATTGCATAAACTAAGCATGCAGGATCATGAGTATCCATATGAAGTAATTAACCCAGTTGTACTGAATCTAAGTGTTAAACTGAGAAAACTTTTGCCTAAACTAGATACTGTTGTGTTTAGAACAGAAACTTTAAATAATTTAGAAAGGTTGATTCCTTTAGCTTGTGAGCTATTTGAAAGCAAAGTTAATTAAAAGATAGTCAGCTGATCATATAAAAGCGCTTATGTTATTAACATAAGCGCTTTTTTTATTATTGGCCTTTTTTTAAGCTTCTTGTAAGGAATCTAGCGGGATGAATGACATTTTCAATTTGCCTCTCATATACCGAAGTTTCACCAAGAATTAAATTAGCTAAATACTCTCCCGATAGTGGGGTTGAGATGAGCCCGCGAGATCCGTGGCCCATATTAATGTATAAGCCTGACAGGTTTTCAGCAATCTGATCTGTTTTCCATTTAGCATTTTTTGATAGTGCTTTATATGCTTGTTTAAATGCTTCTTGGTCAGGAATAGGGCCAACGATTGGTGCATAATCAGCAACAGTACAACGAAAGGATACTCTTCCGCTGCAATCAGTGTCTCTTGCTAGCCAATCATGCTCAGGTAAAAGCTCAGAGAGCTTTTTAAGGTTGCTTTGATGGTCAGCTAAAGTGACGTCTGTGCTGGTATCGCTCAACCCGTAAGAAGAACCAAAATTGAGCACATTATTTATTGCAGGAGAGACATAACCTGTCTGACAAAGCACTTTTTCTAGGTTTAAAGGCTCCGTTAGAGAAAGTGCAGATACTTGGCCTCTTATTGCTTTTGTGGGCAGAGAGATAAAGCGATCAACTATTTCTTTATGGTTTGCTGTGCATAAAATTAGAGTATTTGCTCTTTGTGTTTTGGTGCCACCCTCTTGAGAGAGCTTAGCTCTGACTTCCCAACCACCATTAGTTTGTTTTAGATCTGTTAATTCATGATTGCCACGGAATTGAATGTTTTCATGTTGAATCAGTTGTTGGCACCATTTTTTAGGGCATACCCAGCCAGAAAGAGGTAAGTAAATTGCTCTGTTTTTCGCCGGTTCGACGATACTTTTAGGGTATAGACCTTGATGAATAAGCTTATCGAATTTAGCTGCTTCATTATCATTGGTCGGTCTTTGTTCTAGGCCTGTTTGTTGCCAAATACCTTTGTTATCTGTTCCAAGCTGGTTAAGTTCTCTATTAGCATATAAGTAAGAGCTGAGGTAAAAACGATTGATGCCAGTATCTTGACTGGCTAGTTTGGGGTATAGCATGCCTTGAGCATTGCCTGAGGCTTCTTCTGCAACATTTTTGTGTGAATCCCACACCTCCACATGCAAACCCTTATTTGCCAGTGCTCTTGCTGTATGGCAGCCAGCAAGCCCCGCTCCAATAATGAGTATTTTTTCAGAGGGAGCTTTGACTGGTCTGTTGCTAAACCAAGCAAGCCCTTCAGTTTGGCGTTGAGCATAGTTCAGTGTCTGCTGTTCTAGTTTTCCGATTGCCATCTCTCGTTTGTGACCAAAGCCTTTTACTTTGTTAACCTCAAAACCAATAGACTTAAGTCCTCGACGGACTATGCCTGCAGCGGTAAAGGTAGAAAAAGTAGAGCCTGTTTTACTGAGCCGCTTTATTTGCTGGAAAAGGGCTTCATTCCACATTTCGGGATTCTTGCTAGGTGCAAAGCCATCTAAAAACCAAGCATCAACATCAGCATTCATGCTGGCAAAGCCATCGGCGGCTTCACCAAAATATAAACTTAATTGCACTCGACCTTGATCAAGTTCTATTCTGTGTAGACCTTTGCATAAGGTTGGATATTTGGTGATTAGCTCTTCTGATAAGTGGCTTAATGTTGGCCAAATGCTTAAAGCATTTGTTAGCATTTCTTTTGTCAGAGGGTACTTTTCGACTGAAATAAAATGTAGGCGTTTATGCTCAAAGCCGGTTTTGTCTTGCTGGTAAAGCTCTTGCCAGAGTAACCAAGCGCACAGGAAGTTCAAGCCTGTACCAAAACCAGTTTCCGCAATTGTAAAGCTGTTTGGATTTGGTGATAGAGCGAGCTCCAGCCACCTTTCTTTTAGCTGATTGTGTTGTAGAAAAACATAATTAGTTTCATCTAGACCTGATTTTTGGTCAAAATAGATATCGTCAAATTGGTTTGAGCGGGGAACACCATCAGCACCCCAAGAAAGTTGAGGTGCTTCAATTTTATAGCTTTTCAAGCCGAGTTAACCTTTTATCTGTTAGTTACGAGTAATGCTTTCAATAATGACTGGGGTTTGCGGCACATTCTGATATGGCCCAACATTTCCAGTTCGCTGGGCTGCAATTTTATCAACAACATCCATGCCATTAAGTACCTTGCCAAATACGGTATAACCATAGCCATTTACCCCATGGTTAAGAAAAGGGTTGGATACATGGTTAATGAAGAATTGAGAGGTTGCACTGTTTGGATTTGATGTTCTTGCCATTGCAAGAGTGCCTCTATCATTAAATAGACCGTTTTGACCTTCGTATGGAATCGGCTTTTTACTTTTCTTTTGTGCTAAATCTTTAGTGAAGCCACCGCCTTGAATCATAAAGCCTGACATAACACGATGAAAAATAGTGCCTGAGTAATAACCTTCATCAACATAGGTTAGGAAGTTTTGCACTGTAATAGGGGACTCATTGTCGTACAACTCTACTTCAATGTTGCCTAAATTAGTCGTGATATTTACTTGTGTTGCAAAGGCAGACAAGCTTGATAGAGTGATGAACAAGAAGCAAATAAGCTGTTTCATAGATAGAATCTTCCTTATAAAATTTGCTTTATACTAGTGACTCGGCTCTCTTGAGCCAATAGCTTAAGTTGAATTTAAAAGAATTAATGATGAATTTTGATGTAAATGGTGATGCATGCGAAATGTCGAAGTAGAAATTGAGTACTGTACCTTGTGTCGTTGGATGTTACGTGCAGCATGGTTATCACAAGAATTGTTGTCGACTTTTGATGAGGACATAAAAAGTGTGAAGCTGATTCCTGTTCAAGGTGGGATATTCAAAGTTAGAGCCAATGATGAAGAAATCTGGTGCCGCAAGCAAGAAGATGGTTTTCCTGATGCAAAAGCATTGAAGCAGAGGTTAAGGGATTTAATTGACCCAGAAAGGGATCTTGGTCATCTAGACAAACATAAAAAAGCCTAACAATAGTTAGGCTTTTTTATTTAGTCAGAAGCTTTTAGAAAACCTGTTTAAAGGGTTTTACTGTGACAGATTTATAAACGCCTGCTTCTAGGTAAGGGTCTGCATCTGCCCAGTTTTGTGCACTTGCAAGACTGTCAAATTCAGCAACCACTAAACTGCCACTAAAGCCAGCATCGCCAGGATCGTTACTATCAATTGCAGGATGAGGTCCAGCAAGAACTAAGCGGCCTTCATTACGAAGCGTTTGTAAGCGTTCAAGGTGGGCAGGTCTTGCTGCTTGCCTTCCTGTTAGGCTATTTTCAACGTCTTGGCTAATAACAGCGTAAAGCATGTTTAATCCTTATTTTGAATATGTGAGGACAGGTAAATACCTTGAATAATAACAAAAACAAAGGTTAAACCTAGTAGACCAAATAGTTTGAAGTTAACCCAAATTTCTTCGCTGAATTGGAAGGCGACATATAAGTTTAATGTGCCAGACACAAGAAAGAAGCCAACCCAAGCAAGGTTTAGGGTACGCCAAACCTTAAAAGGAAGTTGGATCTTTTCTCCCATCATACGTTGCATAATGTTTTTCTGGCCAACAAATTGGCTACCAAAAAATACAACAGCGAATAACCAATTAACTATGGTTGGTTTCCATTTGATAAAGTCGCCGTCACCAAACAAAATTGTCGCGCCACCTAATAAAATCACGAGAACAAGTGACACCAGGTGCATTTTTTCAACAGTTTTATGTTTAACCCAGTTGTAACCAACTTGAATAATTGTCGCAGGAATAAGAACGGCTGTCGCCATGATTAAATCTCCTGTGTACTTGTACACAGCGAAGAAGATAATGATGGGTAAAAAGTCGAATAAAATTTTCATATAAAAACCAAATTATGTATGCTGGAAGCATAATACCTATCTATAGACCCAAAGAACAAGAGAGACATGCAAGAGTCTTTATTACATCGTCGAATCGATTTACATACCCATTCAACCTGTTCGGATGGAATGTTAACACCTACTGAGCTTTTAACTAAAGCGAAAGAACAGAATATAGAAGTCTTCTCATTAACCGATCATGACACTTTAACTGGGCTACAAGAGGCGCAAACCGCTGCGGATAAGCTTGGGATTAAACTTGTTCCAGGTGTAGAGCTCTCTGTCCAGTGGTCAGGGATTCCATTGCATATGGTGGTTCTTGGGTTTGATAAAGAAAATGATGTTTTAACCTCTATTGTTGAGAAAAACCAAGAAACGCGATTAGAAAGAGCGAAACGTATTGCTCAATTATTGGTTAAACAAGGCTTACCAGATTTATATGAAAAGGCTGTGCTAGAAGCTGGTCCCAGTCAAATCGGCAGGCCTCATTTTGCTAGGGTGATGGTCAGAGAGGGGCTGGTGAAAGATGAGAATAAAGCCTTTGATCAATATTTAGGTAACAAGCGTTTAGGTAAATTACGTGATGTTTGGCCAACCCTTGAAGAAGTCGTTCCTGATTTAGCTAAAACATCCTGTGATCTGGTGATGGCTCATCCTAAACGCTACCCTCTTACATTAACTAAGCTAAGACGCTTAATGACTCTCTTTTCTGAACTTGGAGGGAATGCAATGGAAGTGTCTTCTGGTAATGAAAACCCACAAAGTGTGCGTCTCCTAGAGACCATTAGTCGAGACCTAGGTTTGTCTGTCTCGGTTGGTAGCGACTTTCATGGGCCATATGGGCCTTGGTGTGAGGTTGGGAAGTTCACTTCAATTCAAGAAGCTAGCCTAAATCCTCTTTGGCATAAATGGCTTTAAATATTAGTCTGATGATTTAAATCGGATTT
This sequence comes from Marinomonas sp. S3726, assembly GCF_000967665.1. Taxonomy (NCBI): domain Bacteria; kingdom Pseudomonadati; phylum Pseudomonadota; class Gammaproteobacteria; order Oceanospirillales; family Oceanospirillaceae; genus Marinomonas; species Marinomonas sp. S3726. The sequence continues at coordinate 140,475 of NZ_JXYC01000003.1, forward strand.
TGCTTCATTATTAGGCTAGTATCTAATTGATGTCTAAATATTTTCTCAAGGAATGAGGCGGGAGAGATTAAATCATGAGTCAATTTTTTCAGATCCACCCTGATAACCCGCAAGCGAGATTGATTCGTCAAGCGACGGACATTATTCGTAATGGCGGGGTCATTGTTTATCCTACTGATTGTGGATATTCCTTGGGTTGCCATATAGGTGACAAAGCCGCTTTGGATCGAATTCGTCAAATTAGGCGTTTAGATGATAAACACAATTTTACGCTTGTTTGTAAAGACTTATCTGAAATTTCAACCTATGCACGTTTCGACAATAGGCTTTATCGTTTATTAAAGCATCACACGCCAGGGCCTTATACCTTTATCTTTGGGGCGACTTCTGAAGTACCAAGACGTCTATTGCATCCTAAGCGTAAGACAATAGGTATCCGAATCCCTGAAAACAAAATTGTACAGGCTTTATTAGATGAATTAGGTGAGCCTATTATGAGCTCGTCTCTTATCCTGCCTAATGAAACTATGCCAATGATGGATCCTTATGACATTCGCGATACATTACAGCATCAATTAGATCTAGTAATTGATGGCGGATACTGTGGAATGGAGCCAACAACCGTGATTAAAATGGATGTTGATGATATGGCAGTGCTGCGCCAAGGGGCAGGAGATGCAAGCGCTTTTATTTAATTACATTTGATCACTTGGTATTAAAGGGCTTGCCGCTTATAATGCGCCCAATTGCATAAGTTTTGCATGACACACAGAATTTGAATTTTAGTAAGAAGGTTGCTGAGAAGCATTCCAAAAAGAGGTCGTAATGGACGAGAAGTTACAAAAAGTATTAGCACGTGCTGGACAAGGCTCACGCCGTGAAATGGAAACGCGTATTCGAGAAGGTCGTGTTCTAGTTAATGGTGAAGTTGCCACCTTAGGCGACAGAGTTAAGGTGACTGATAACATCAAGCTTGATGGTTATGAAGTAAAAGTCACTGAAGCCGGTGCTAGTCGTAGAGTTATTATCTACAACAAGCCAGAAGGTGAAGTCTGTACTCGTAAAGACCCAGAGGGGCGCCCGACAGTATTTGATAAGTTGCCTAAATTGAAAGGTGAACGTTGGATTGCTGTTGGTCGTCTTGATATTAATACGTCTGGGTTGTTGTTATTTACGACAGATGGTGAATTAGCAAACAAATTGATGCATCCATCAACAGAAATTGATCGTGAATACCTAGTGCGCGTTATGGGTGAAATCAATGATGATCATATTGAAACCTTGAAGAAAGGGGTTTTGCTTGATGATGGCATGGCGAAATTTACTGATATTGTTGATGGTGGTGGTGAAGGTATTAACCGTTGGTTCTACGTTTGTGTTATGGAAGGCCGTAACCGTGAGGTAAGACGCTTGTGGGAATCTCAAGGGGTTAAGGTAAACCGATTGAAGCGTGTTCGTTTTGGGCCTGTCTTCTTGCCATCAAAAGCCAAAATGGGCCGCAGTGTTGAGATGGATGAGGCAGAAGTAAACGGCCTTTGTGATCTTGTTGGTTTGTCTCATGGTGCTGTGAAGCCTAAAACTCAGCAGCAAAAGTCTGATGCGAAGCGCCTTAAAGGTAAGTCTATGGGAGCTCGTAAGCCTAAAGGCTTTGATTGGCAGTCTTCAGATAAGCCTGAATTTAAACCTAAAAAATCAGGTAAGCGTACTTTTAGATAATGGAATAGGAATTTTATGATGCGTTGGTTGGTTATATTATTAATTAGTTTAGTGGTTGCAGCTATTGTTTATATCAATATGAATAATGGTACTCCTGAAGAACTAGGTGTGACTAATGGACAATTAAAAGTTTGTCCCGAGTCCCCCAACTGCGTATCTAGTTTGTCTGATATAAGTGACGAGCAACATTTTATTGAAGCGATTAGCTATCAAATGAGCCGTCCGAAAATGCAGCTAGCGCTAGAAAAGTACCTACTTTCAACTTCTAAGTATCGTGTTGTAAAAAGTGAATTAGGTTACCTGCATACGGAAGTGGAAAGTGATTTAATTGGTTTTATTGATGATGTTGAGTTTTATTTACCTAAAGACGAAAATATTATTCATATTAGATCTGCATCTCGTGTTGGTTTTTCTGATTTTGATGTTAATCGAAACCGAGTTAGACAAATCAGCGCGGCTCTTGTAAAGTAATTTGGTATGTTAAACATGGACTTAACTTAGGTTTGAGTCATTAAAATATTGTGGATGAGGGCTGGCAATGAGCGCCGAAGAAAGTCAATCAATTCTAATCGTAGAAGATGATGAGAGATTAGCGTTACTCACCAAGGAATATTTACAAAAAAATGGTTATCAAGTCGATGTGGAAGCTGACGGAAGTCGAGCAATCACTCGAATTATTGAAACCCAGCCATCCTTAGTGATCTTAGATTTAATGCTTCCTGGAGCTGATGGTTTTACTGTATGTCGTAGTGTAAGAGAAGGTTATAAATCACCTATTCTTATGCTGACAGCGCGTAGTGACGATGTGGACCAAATTCTAGGTTTAGAAATTGGTGCTGATGATTACGTGTCTAAACCGGTAAAACCGAGAGTACTGCTTGCTAGGGTTCAATCATTACTACGTCGCAGTGTAATGGATGTCGGCAAGCAAACAGGTGGAAGCCAAGGTGAGCAGAATCTAACTTTTGGGCCACTTGTCATAGACAACACACGTCGTGAAGCTTGGGTGCACGGTGAAGAAATTGAACTAACCAGTGCTGAGTTCGACCTGTTATGGTTGTTGGCAAGCAATGCTGGACGTATTTTAAGCCGTGAAGAAATCTTTGGCGAATTACGTGGTATTGAATACGACGGACAAGATCGTTCTGTTGATGTGAGAATCTCACGTATTCGATCTAAAATTGGTGATGACCCTGTTCATCCTAGAAGGATTAAAACAATTCGTAGCAAGGGCTACTTATTTGTTAAAGAAGTCTAGAGGCTTATGCGTCCTGAGTTCTGGCGCTTATACCGCCACTTAATCTTTGGAAGTATACTGGTAATTCTTACTAGTATACTTTTTTTGCTTTTTTCGAGTGTTCAACGTAATACATTGTTAGCTCAAAGTAATGTATGTGCTGATGCTGAAATTAGCTTGGCCATGGGGTTACATGGCATTCCTTTACAAACTCCTAATGACTCTCAATTTGATCTCAGTTCTTTGAGTGATAAAACATTCTCAGATGAAGATATTAAAGAGATTATTCAAAACAAAAAAATCATTACCTCTTCCCTTGGTATTTCGAGTCTAGTCTTACCTGATCTTGCGCAGACAGCTGAAATAAAAAGCACCAGAGATGATAATATTCTTCCAATTACTCGTTTGTTCTCTCAGTTCTTACAAACGCCTCATATTAGTGAAGCTAAAAAACTGAGTATGATTGATTGGATGGAATGTGTGCAAATTAGCCCTTTTGAACAGACCAAACCGCCACTAGCGAGTAATTTTGCTCACGTTTTTATTCAAGGTGAGGGTTTTGCTTATTTGTGGCAATTAGCTGATAAACGTGTCTTCCAAGTCTCTATTGTATATAAGCGCTATTACCAAACTGCGATTATTATTACGATAGTGTCAATTGCTATGTTGATCATGTTGGTATTTGTCTGGAAAGAGTTCTCTTCTTTAGAGAATAGACGTAAGAGTTTTGAAAATTTTACTCGAAAAATTGCGCAAGGCAATGGTCGAATCCCAGATGAAATTCCAGATGGTAGTGGTGCTTTAAAGGAGTTAGCCTATTCTTTTGATTCTATGTCATCCCATATACAAAGGCTGCTTAAAGTTCAGAGGGAAATGATAAACGCTATTTCACATGAACTTAGAACACCTATCGCCAGATTACGCTTTGGTTTAGAAGTAATAAAGGACGAAGTAGATCAAGATAACCTGATGACAATAGAAGCATTAGAAGGTGATGTTGAAGAGCTTAATACTCTGGTTGATGAGGTGCTTACTTATGGTAAGTTAGAGCAGGGCTCTTTAAATCTTCATTTTGAAGATACGAACATACGTCAGCTTGTTGATGGTGTGTTACAGCATAATTCGTTACTCCTTTCTCACCTTAAAGTTGAGGTTGCCTTTAGTGAAGATGAGTCCGGTGTTTTAGCAGATGCGCACCACATGCACAGGGCATTGCAGAACTTAATCCTGAATGCTGCTAAATATGCTAACACCAAGGTAAGTGTTGTTTTTCATCAAGATGCAGAGCGTTGGCAAGTTGATATCGAAGATGATGGCTCAGGCATCCCACTAGAAGATAGAGATAAAGTATTTATCCCATTTCAACGTTTAGATAATAGTCGCACACGAGCATCTGGTGGATATGGCTTAGGTCTTGCTATCGTACAGCGTATAGCTTTTTGGCATGGAGGCGCTGTGCTGGTGGATGAATCAGAGCTCGGAGGGGCTAAGTTTAGCTTTATCTGGTCTCGTAATCAGCATAAGAACACACTGTCATAGTTTTACTAACCATAAAAAAACCGCCAGAGGGCGGCTTTTTTATGGTTAACCTAGGTTTTCAATTAAAGGTCTGCTGCTAAAATGCCCTTTAGGTTTTTAAAGCAGGTGTTTTTCGCTGTATTGATTAAGTCTTCCATGTAGGCGTTATGCCTTTGATCTTTTCTTACCGCAAGGTAAAGTTTGCACCAAACGCCTTCTTCACCTAGTGACTTAGTAATCACATATTGGCGGTTGGTATACTCGGTTAATGCCCAGTTAGGTAAACAACATACACCTCTTCCACTGGCAACTAGCTGCATCATCATAAGAGTTAATTCACTGTGTCGAACTTTTTTAGGAGAAACTCCAGCAGGCTCTAAGAAGTGTTTAAACACATCTAATCGTTCTGATTCAACTGGGTAACTAATTAGCGTTTCTTCAGTAAAATCACTCGGTTCAAAAAAATCTTTTTTTGCTAAAGGATGATGACGTGATAACGCAACCTGGGATTCATATTGAAATAAAGGGATATAATCAATATTAGGTAAGTCAGTCGGATCTGACGTAACAACAAGGTCTAAATCACCGCGTGCCAGAGCCGGCAAGGGCATAAAGCTGAAAGCATTGGATAAGTCTAATTCTACATCTGGCCAATGTTCGCGGAAATGATCTATGGTTGGCATCAACCACTCATAACAAGAATGGCATTCTATAGCGATATGAAGCCGGCCACTTTCCCCTTCTGCAAAGCGCTGTATATCTCTTTGTGCTGTACGAAAAGAGAGCAACACATCATCTGCAAGCTGTAATAAACGTAAGCCTGAGCTAGTGAAACGTACAGGTTTAGTTTTCCGGATAAATAAAGGACAGCCTAACTTTTCTTCTAGGTCTTTTAATTGATGAGAAAGTGCTGATTGAGTTAGGTGAACGCGCTCTGCAGCTTCAACTAAACTACCTGTTTCGCGTAATGCGGTGAGGGTTTTAAGGTGACGAACTTCAATGATACTCATGTTTGAACTGGATCTGGCTCAAAAGGTGATGGTAAGGGCTGAGCTAATGTTACAGCCCTTATCATAGGTTAGCTACATAATAAGAACTCAAGCAGCGCTTTTTGTGCATGTAGTCTATTTTCGGCTTCATCCCAAACCACAGAGTCGTCAGCATCAATAACTTCAGCAGTTACTTCTTCACCTCTGTGTGCTGGTAAACAATGCATGAATAAAGCATCATCATTGGCTAGAGACATGAGTGCTTTGTTGACTTGGAAACCGTCAAAATCTTTCATACGAGCATCTTGTTCATCTTCTTGGCCCATAGATGCAAACACGTCGGTCACTATGAGATCTGCATCCGTTGCAGCTGCTTGTACATCTTGAGTAATGGTAATTCGATCAGCGTATTTAGCCGTTAACTCTGCATTCGGTTCATAGCCTTTAGGGCAAGCAACAACAAGTTGGAAGTCTAAAAGGTGGGCCGCATTCATATAGGAATGACACATATTATTTCCATCGCCAACCCAGACGACTTTCTTACCTTCTATTGAACCTCTATGTTCGAGATAAGTTTGCATGTCTGCTAATAGTTGGCAAGGATGAAAATCATCAGTCAGGGCGTTAATAACAGGAACAGATGAATACTCTGCGAATCTCGCAACTTTTTCATGCTCAAAGGTTCGTATCATCACAACATCTACCATACTTGAAATCACGCGAGCGCTGTCTTCGATAGGCTCGCCACGACCTAGTTGTGAATCACGGGGAGATAGAAAAAGTGCGTGACCTCCAAATTGGGCCATACCAGCTTCAAAAGAGACTCGTGTTCGTGTTGATGACTTTTCAAAAATCATTGCCATAACGCGATTCTTAAGCGGCTGGTATTGGGTACCGTCACGGTGCAGTTTTTTTAGTTCAATTGCGCGTGAAAGTAGCTGCTTTAGCTCGTCAGAAGTAAGGTCTGTAAGCGTAAGAAAATGTCTTGGCGACACGATAGTCTCCTTGAGTTTTTAAAAGTGAATCGGCGAATGTAATACAGTCAAAACCGCTAGTAAAGCAGGTTTTGTTTATAGTTATGAAAAATTAACCTTGTAATCGTAAAAAGGCACCCCATAATCTGCTATCAATCGCCTGAAATTTTTGTTGGTATAGAAAATATACAATATGAGTCAAGGCTAATCCGGTTAATTAGATAGTTGAATGAGGTTTTATTGTGAGTACTTTAGATACGATTAAAGAGCAAATCGAGAATAACTCGGTACTGTTATACATGAAAGGTACACCTCGTATGCCTCAGTGTGGTTTTTCTGCGCAAACTGTTCAGGCCTTGATGTCATGCGGTGAACGTTTCGCTTTTGTTAATATTTTAGAAAACCCTGAGATTCGTGCAGAGCTACCTAAATATGCTAACTGGCCAACTTTCCCACAACTTTGGGTTAACGGTGAGCTAATTGGTGGTTGTGACATAGTGGTAGAAATGGCTAACAACGGTGAGTTAACACCTATTGTTAAAGCTGCTGCAGGTGAATCTGACGAGTCTGCTGAGTAAGTTTTAACCAACTTATATTTAGCAAAAACTGATTTGTTAAAATGGTTATAGCCTTTATTTATCAGGTTAATAAATTGTTTCAATCAGTCTGTCATAAATAAATCGGTATAATGCTAAATCATATTGAGTTTTTAAAACCTAAGCCAAATTTTACGTTAATTACTTTAACTACATAAATGGAGAACTATTAAGATGTCTATCTTAGTTGGTAAAAAAGCACCTGATTTCACTACTCCAGCAGTACTTGCTGATGGCTCTATTGTTGATTCTTTCAACCTAGCAGAAACAATCAAGGGTAAATACGCTGTTGTATTCTTCTACCCTTTGGACTTCACTTTCGTATGCCCTTCTGAAATCATTGCTATGTCTAACCGCATGGAAGAATTCCGTAAAATGGGTGTTGAAGTTGTAGGTATCTCTATTGATTCTCACTTCACTCACAATGCTTGGAGAAACACTCCAGTAAACGAAGGTGGTATTGGTCAAGTTGAATATACACTTGCTGCTGATATGGACCACGCAATTGCTCAAGCATACGGCATTGAATCTGAAGGTGGCGATTCTTACTACCCAGCTGGTGTTGCTATGCGTGCCTCTTTTGTTATTGACCAAAAAGGTTTTGTACGTTCACAAATCGTAAATGACGAGCCTATCGGTCGTAACATGGACGAACTTGTACGTATTGTTGACGCACTTCAGTTCTTCGAAGAAAATGGTCAAGTTTGTCCTGCTGGTTGGAACAAAGGTGACAAAGGCATGGTAAATACACCAGAAGGTGTTGCTTCTTACCTAGCTGAGAGCAGCGAAGGCCTATAATTAGTCCTTGCTCAAGCATTAAAAAAGCCGGCATTAATGTCGGCTTTTTTGTGTTTATTGTTAATGATTTTTAGCGCTTTGCTTGAGCTTGAAGCTCGTTAGCTAAGGCAATGACTTGCTTACGGAACCAATTATGACTGGCATCATGATGTAATAGTGGGCTCCAAATCATCTTTAATTCGATAGGAGGGATGGTAAAAGGCGGCTCAAGAATGACAACATCTGGATTGTTTTTATTCACCATAGCAACCTTACGAGGTAGCGTTGCGATCAGATCTTGCTCATGAGCTAAATGCATTGCTGTGTGATAGCTTCGAGTAAATACGCGTATACTACGTTTTCTGCCTATTGTTTGAAGTGCTTCATCAACCCAGCCTAACTTTTGCACGTCATTTGGGTCCATACCAACGCCAACACCAAACCCCGTCTTACTTACCCATATGTGCTGAGCTTCTAAATAAGCATCAAGGTTGAAACTATTTTTTAGAGGGTTGTCCGAGCTCATCATGCAGACAAAAGTATCATGCCAAACACTTTTCTCATGGAATGACTGAGGTAACTCTTCAAATCTGTTGATGGCCATATCAATCTTACCCGCTTCAACATCATGAAAGGTAACATCACTTGGGGTCATGATATCGAGAGTAATGCCTGGTGCATTTTCTCTTAAACGGTTTAATAAGCCAGGAATCACAGTAGACGCAGCGTAATCACTGGCCATGATACGAAATACACGCTTACTTGTTTTTTCATTAAAGTCGGCTTCAGGCTGTAATGCCTCTTCAAGTTCTAATAATACTTTACGAACGATTGGTTGAAGTCTAAGCGCTTTTTCTGTTGGTTTCATTCCTTCACTCGTTCGTACTAGTAAAGGGTCACCAAGTAAGTCTCTCAATCTTTTAAGGCCGTTACTCATGGCAGGTTGAGTGATGTTTAGCTTGTTAGCCGAACGAGTAACATTGCATTCACGTAGTAGCACGTCGAGATAAATAAGCAGATTCAGGTCAATTTTATTTATATTCATTATCGTTATGCAGTTAACTTCCAAAAGAGTGATGAGTCGAATAGCCAGTAATATTACTTTGCTATTTGAGTTTATAGATAAAAAGTCGTTCTATTGTAAACGACTGTTCAAGCTTAGTTAAAATATTTTATTAAGTAGATCATATTTTTACAGAAATGGCTTAACTAAATGTTGGTTACTATAGAAAGAGTCTGTTTGATTAGAGTTTGAAAGCAATGTGGAGGTGTGGTTGTACAACTTGGAGCGAAGCAGAAGCTCTGGCATAATGCCGTCATAACTTAAGCGCTTAATTTAGTGCATGCATTTAGTCGACAAAATCGACGTTAGCAGAGGCTTAATATGAAGGCATCTTGTTTGTGTGGACAGGTCAAACTAGAAATTAAAACAGCATTTATTAGTTCGAGTATTTGCCATTGTCAGCAATGCCAAAAATCTCATGGTGCTGCAAATGCCGCTTATGGCGTAGCTCTTAAATCTGATGTCGAATGGATTTCAGGAAAAAAAAGAGTCAGAAAGTTTGCTTCTTCAGAGAGAGTTAGGCGAGGTTTCTGTAAAGACTGCGGGACTAATATCTACTTCTACAATAAAGACTGCCCAAATCATTTGGATATTCCGTTAGCTATCTTAGACACTGAGCCTAGTATTACTCCTCAGTGTCATATTTATGTGGACTCTAAAGCTGCCTGGGAGCCTATTTTAGATGATCTTCCTCAGCATGCTGCTAGCTATTAATATGTTTGTGGTTGCTTATTTCTTCACTGCTTAAACTTCGACATTGGTCGACAAAACATTGAGCGTTTTGAGTCAGTGCAGAGCCCTTAGGTGTCACAATAAGAAGGTTACGATTAAGTTTTAAAGGGGTTTTATATAGGCGAATATGGCCTGCTTCTAATTCTTGAGACACCGCCATTCGAGAAAGGCAACCCAGCCCCATTTGGTGAATAACAGCCTGTTTTACTGCTTCCATATGGGTTAATGAGAGTGAGACCTTTAATTGAGTAAGTTGTTCAGAAATAGCTTGTTCGAGAATCGTTCTTGTACCTGATCCTCCTTCTCGCATTACCCAGTTAGACTCTGCAAGCTCTTCCCAACTGAGTTCGCTGCTTCTTTCTTCTTTCGCTGACCCAAAAACGACTAGCTCATCTTGTAACCAGGGTTCGACTGTTAACTCTGCATGCTGACAATAGCCTTCGATAAAACCTACTTCAGCTTTACCTGTTAACAATTGTTGAATAACGCTTTGAGTGTTGCCTATATCTAAATTAAAGCGTATTTGAGGGTGCTGTTGGCTAAAGTTCGCCATTTGCTTTGGTAATAAATAGTTGCCAATACTGACGCTAGTTGCCAAATGAAGCGAGCCACTCAACTCGTCAGATGATCCCATACTTTCAATTTGATCTATCTGAGATAGAACAGCCCTTGCTTGTGGTAGCAAGTTTCTAGCTTGAGGTGTTATTTGTAGCCTTTTTCCATGGCGTCTAAATAGAGGGCGACCTAACAGCGCTTCAAGTTCTCTAAGTGCTTGGCTAGCTGCAGGTTGGCTGATAGCAACTAAATCGGCGGCTGCAGTCACTGATCCTGTATGTACAACCGCTTCGAAAATTTGTAATTGGCGTAGTGTTATCTTCATGATGCCCTTAAGCTAGACTGACTATAAGAGATGAATTCTACACGCTTTGAGAAGTAAGTTGCCGATTATTTGTTTTGCCTAATTGAAAACTGGTTAAGTTTTCAATGCTGGTTTGGGCGATATGTTCTAACGCTATGTCTGTAAAGTAGCCTTGATGCCCTGTAACCATCACGTTTGGAAAGGTTAATAGCAACTGAAATACACTGTCTTGAATGATGGTATCAGACATATCCTCAAAAAAGAGAGAGCCCTCTTGCTCGTAAACATCTAGTCCAAGGTAGCCTATTTTCTTTTGGTAGAGCCCATCAAGTGCATCTTGCACATTAACTAAACCACCTCTACTTGTATTAATTATCATTACACCATCTTTCATTTTTGCCAGACTATTTTTATTTATCAGATGTTGAGTGTGGGCGTTTAATGGGCAGTGTAGGCTAATAATGTCTGCTTCTTGGTAGATTTTATCTAATGTTGAATATTCCACTCCTTGTTTCAATAAACTCTCATTAGGATAAGGGTCATGACAGATAACATGGCAGCCAAAGCCTTGCATTATTCTAACAAAGGCACGTCCAATACGACCTGTACCAATACACGCAATGGTTTTTCCTGATAGGTTGAAGCCCATTAAACCTTCTAGTGCAAAGTTACCTTCTTTTACTCTCTGATAGGCCTTATGAGTTTTTCGATTCAAGCTTAGTATGAGTGCAACGGCATGTTCTGCAACAGAGGTTGGACTATAGTCAGGCACATGAAATACCTGTACACCAAGGGCACTCGCTGCTTCTAGATCTACATTATTAAAGCCTGCACATCTTAGAGCGATACACTTAATTTGATAAGCGGCGAGTTTAGAGATGACTTGCTTATTAAGCTGATCGTTGACAAAACATGAGACGGCATCAAAACCTTGGGCTAGGCTGACGGTTTCTTCGCTTAATCTGCTTTCAAAATAGTGAAGTTGAATATTCGTATTTTTGTTGGCTTCGTCTAATGTTCGTTGGTCATATGGTTTACAAGAGAAAACAGCAACTTTCATAAAAACCTCTTCCTGAGTTATCTATTCTGGTTCAATAGTGAAGCACAGAATTATATTAGCAAGCGTATTTTAGGTAATGAATAAAAGTCAGTTATAGCGTAATTTTTGTGATAAATATTCAGAAAATTAAGTTCGAATAAGATTGAATTATAAGAAGAAATTATTTCAATAAGTTTTATTATTTATGACTATCAGGCTCATCAGATAAATAAAACGTTATGATATTTGTATTCCTAGTCTGATTAGGCGCTTTTCTAGCATTTTAGATTAGACTTTGACCAATCGTTTATAAAAAATAAGCGTGACATTTCATTGACCCATGATTTTTAGGGGGATACAATGTCCGCGTTAGAAAAGAGTTGGCAATGTATTTATGTCCAGAGTTACGATGTTACCTACAAGTAATTTCGCGTCCTGTTCGTCATAAGTAATTCCGAGTTTTTCAGCAATCTCTTATTTACGCATAATCTATTTTGGATATGTGGATGAGTTAATTTATTTAATACAGGATAACGTTATGTCTGAAGTAGTAACAGGTACAGTAAAATTCTTTAACGAAACTAAAGGTTTCGGTTTCATCACTCAGGACAAAGGTCCAGACGTTTTTGTTCATTTCTCTGCAATCAACTCTAGCGGTTTCAAAACTCTTGCTGAAGGCCAAAAGGTTGAGTTTCAAGTAGCAGACGGCAAAAAAGGTCCAGAAGCACAAAACGTAACTCCTTTATAAGATCTCTTTTTTGAGATAAAGGAAGTAACGTTCGAGAAAATCTCGAGTGTAGACTTTTAAAAAAGACGACATATGTCGTCTTTTTTTATGCTTATAATTTAGTGAAATCAGAAATCTTATCTGCTGGCAAGATACTTAAAAGCACAGAGTGTCTAACTTGAATGATTCAAAACTTTGCTTTTAAGGCAGTCTTAGCTGCCTTAAAACAGTTATTAACTTGCTTTATTTAGGTTAAAAGCGCGGCAATACTTCCGCATACAGTCATGATGAAGAGGAACCACTTTAGCGTTTTTGGGTTCGCTTTTAATGCAAACTTGACGGCTAAGTGCGAACCAAACATGGTACCAACAGCTAAGATTAAGCCAGGTATCCACATAATCTGATCATTCCAGATAAAAACAGCTAACGAAATAACTGTAAAAGCAATAGTACACAGCATTTTTAATGCGTTGGTTCGAATTAAATCATATCTCAATGTACCGGCTAGGGCTGCTATCAAAATAAAGCCAACACCTGCTTGAACAAAACCGCCATAAATACCCGCCGCAAAAAGTGCTAACCAAGCACTTGGCTTCTCCCTTATTTTATGAGGTATGGTTCCTTCTGGTGGTGAGATAACACTAGGCTTTATTAGCATGATTAAGGTCATACTCACCATAGCAATCAGTAGTAAAGGTTTTAGATATTGAGGGTCAACATAGGAAGCTAGCAAGCTACCGACTAGCCCACCAACTAAGGTCGGTATTAAAACGGGTGTAATGTCATTCGTATCAAGCTTTTTTGCTTTTTTAAAACCGGCAACCCCAACAATAGATTGCATGATGACGCCAACACGGTTGGTTGCATTAGCAATATCTGCAGGCATTCCCATTACCATAAGTGCTGGTAGCGTTAAATTCGAGCCTCCGCCAGCTAAAGTGTTTATAATGCCTGCTATAAAGCCTGTACCGATTAATAGGCTGATTGTAAAAAAGCTAATGTCCATTAAAGCTAATCCTTTATATAAGAGGTGGTGAATTGAAACCGTATTTTATCGGTCTCAAAACTGATGCTGAAATAGTATTTTATTGGTGGGCGTGACAATAACATAAAGGAGCATTTATGGCCGCAAAATCTCTACAAGATCAATTACTAAAAGCTGGCTTAGTAGATAAAAAGAAAGCAAATAAATTAAAAGCTGAAAAACTGCAAAAAAAGCAGAAAATTAAAACAGGGAAAGCTGTCGCAGAAGATGACTCAGCGAAACAAGCTGAACTAAAGAAGCAACGTGATGAAAAAATTGAGCGAGACAAGGCGTTAAATAAAGCCAAAGAAGAAGCGATGCAGTTAAAAGCTGTGCAAGCTCAAATTCGCCAAATGATCGAACTTAATAGGCTAACCCATAAAGATGGCGAAGTTGCTTATAACTTCAAAGACGAGAAAAAAGTTAAGAAAATCTATGTTAATGAAGGTATACATAAGGATCTTTCTGTAGGTCGATTAGCAATAGTTAAACTTGATGAAGGTTATGAGATTATCCCCGAACAGGTAGCTGCTAAAATTGCACAAAGAGATGAATCATTCATTCTAGTGTGTAACGACAGGTCAGAAGAGGTTGTTGATGAAGATGATCCTTATGCTGATTTTAAAATTCCTGATGATTTGATGTGGTAAGCGTTTAAATCTACTAAAAACGGCCATTTTTAATGGCCGTTTTTTTTGCTTTTTTCTAGGCTTAACTTTAATTGGTTCAAAAATTGATAAATGGCAGAGTTTAAGTTGGCTTGAAATTAGCAAGAAATAAGTACTTGTTTTCAATAGAATTAATTCCCTTCTTAAAGTTATCTTATTGTTTTAAAAGATAAAAAAATATAACGAAGTCATTTTTTATTAATCCTTATTTCCTGTGAAATTTCAATTAGTTAGCAACTAACTGTGAAGAAGGAAGAAACCAATCCCCTGCTTATTGAGTTAATTCTCCCTGAGGTTAAATTGTTGTTGTTTTCTGTTTCTACTAACAAACAGTGAAGCTGAATAATGATTGAAATAAATAAAACGGGGATCTTGAAATGAAAAAAACACTAGTTGCAGTTGCTGTTACTACTGCTGCCTTTACGGCTGTTACTGCACAAGCTGCTGATATCGACACTTACGGTAACATCCAATTAGTTTATGCTGATGGTGAAGATACAGCTGAACTAACTGATAACGGTTCTACTTTTGGTTTTAAAGGTGAGAAAGAGCTTAAGCATGGCTTAACAGGTTTCTTCAAGTATGAACTAGAAGCTGACGCTGACGAAAAAACATCTGATGTTGACGTTAACCTAGACCAAGCTTATGTTGGTTTGAAAGGTGATTTCGGTAAAGTACAAGTTGGTACTTTCGATAGCATCTATAACAATGCAATCCAAGACGGTATCGATTCTTATGAGTATGCTGGTCTAACTGGTTCTTCAACGACAACTGAAGGCGATACAATTGCTTACTTCTCACCAGAAATGAATGGTTTTGAAGTACAAGTTTCTGCTCAGGTAACTGGCGACGGTGAATCTGAAGTTAAAGCTAAGACTGAAGAAGATGGCACAGCAATCACTGCTGTAATCAAGTACTCAGCAGGTGATTTGGAGCTAGCAGTAGGTTATGACTCTCTAGAAAACGTTATCAACAAAGATGACACTATTGGTCTAGCTGCTTCTTACAACCTAGGCGTAGCGAATGTTATGGCTAAATATGAAGACAACTCTGATGAAGGTACAAACATCGGTCTTGGTTTCAATGCTGATCATGCTGATGGTCTTCTTTACGGTTCAGTTCAAACTGTTGATCTTGAAACAGGTTCTGACTATGACGAATACGCAGTTGGTGTAACTTACAACCTAGACTACGACGGTGACGTTTATGTTTATGTTGAAGCTGGTCAACAAGGTACTGCAGAAGATTCTTTCACTGCACTAGGTGCTGTTTACGCTTTCTAAGCGTAACTTGATAGCCTGATAAAATTGATTATCTGACGTTATCATTGGGCTCTTGCTTGCGAGAGTCCAAGCATAACTTTAGCTAACCAGCCTAAGTCCCTATCATTCAAGGTTCCATTTTGTCTTTTAGATCGATTGGAACATTTGCGTCTAAGCCGTCAGGTTTAGGCGCTTTTTTTATTCTAAAAAATAGCCTAATCAAATATTGATTAGGCTAAAGGGTCTAACGGGTGTAATCGAGAAATGTTAAAGCTTATTGTGCTTCTTGAAATGCTAAATCAAGAGCGTGTGCAATCTTATCTGCTTCGGATTCAGTTAGCGTAAGTGGTGGAGATAAAATAATCTTGGTTCCGACAGGTCTAACTAAAACGCCATTGTTTTTAGCGATATCTGCAACCTTATTTGCATAACCTTCCATTGGATTAACTGGCTCTCGTGTCGTTTTATCTTTGACTAGATCAATCGCTAGCATTAACCCCTTACCTCTAACTTCACCTACAGCATGATACTTCTCGGCTAGTGGCTGTAGTTTTTTGTTTAAATGCGCGCCTACTTTTGCGGCATTAGCAGGAAGGTCTGCTTGCTCAACAATATCTAATACAGCCAAAGCCGCAGCACAAGCAACAGGATGTCCAGAGTAGGTGTAACCGTGCATTATCATGCTGGCAAAACTTTGACTGTTTTCAATTGCATCGCTAATGCGTTTATTAAAAACAGTTGCCCCTAATGGGATGTATCCAGCAGAGATACCTTTAGCTAAGCAAAGAATATCTGGTTTAACTCCCCATCCTCGTGAACCTAGCATGCAACCTGAGCGACCAAAACCTGTTACAACCTCATCAGCAATCATTAAAATATTATATTTATTTAATAATTCACGTACAGCGGGCCAGTAGTTATCTGGCGGAACAATAACACCACCTGCACCTTGAACGGGTTCAGCGATAAAAGCGGCAATATTTTCTGGGCCATTGAAAACAATTTGCTCTTCTAACTGCTTGATACAGTATTGGGTTAATTGTTCTGGGTCTTCGCAATTCCAAGGGTTACGGTATAACCAAGGCGTGTCTACCTGAATACAACCTGCTAGCATTGGTCCATGATTTAATAAAAAGACGTTATTACCGCCTATAGATGTGCCTCCCATATGGACGCCATGATAAGCATTTCTTAAGGAGATAAATTTAGTACGTTGCGGCTCTCCTGCAGCAATCCAATACTGGCGTGTCATTTTAAGCGCAGTTTCAACTGCATCAGAACCACCACTGCTGAAAAGTACTCGTGCCATGTCTTCTGGCTGAAACATTTCAATAAGCTTGTCAGCCAAATCGTATGCTCTTGGGTGAGCAATGCCATCAAACATTTGATAATAAGAGAGTTCATCCATCTGCTTATTAATAGCCGCTTTTACTTGAGGATGATTGTGGCCGATATTGACATTCCATAGGCCTCCAACACCATCAATCATCTGATTGTTATCCACATCAGTGACATTATTTCCATCGGCAGAAGCGATAATAAGGGTCTCACCTTTATTGCCTGGAGACGTTGGGCCCATAGGGTGCCAGAAGTTTTTTGGGGCTGTTTTATATTTTTCGTACATTATTTACTCCGATAATCTAATAACTCAAATACGTGAAAAGAGTGTTATTAATTCAAGTGATAATGCCGATCTTAAAGCCTTGGAGGCTAACATCTGCTCCCATAAAACTGAGTATGAAACTAGATATATTCACAGTTTTAACAGCGAGCTGGCATAGTCACTTGTTCTATCTTTTGTGAAGATGCCATTAAGTCTATGGTTTTGAAGAGAGGAATCTATGTCCCGAAAGGGACATATTTGGTTTCTACTGATTTGCTAAGGTTTGATATTACAAAGTTGATTTAGCAAATCGTTTAATTGATCCATTTTATCTTGAGATAGCTGACTGGTCATTTGAGCATACTTAGCTTCGAGCCTAGGGCTGATTTCGTCAAACATAGTTTGTGCTTTATCACTAAGACTAATTAATACTCGTCTTTGGTCCTCGGTAGACTTTTTTCTCACTATATAGCCTTGAGCTTCTAGTCTATTTAAGATGCCTGTTAGGCTAGGGCTTAAAATGCAGCAATGTACGGCAAGCTGTTTGGACTCTAATTCAGCATGCTCATTTAATGCTCGTATAACCCGCCATTGTTGCTCAGTTAGATCAACCTCTTGTAATAATGGTCTGAAAAATACCATTGTCGCTTCTCTTGCTTTGAGTAATTTTAGAGGCAGAGAGTCGTCAAATTTTCGCATAAGTTATGCCTATCCATACTGAGTAATAAGTGATTTCAATTTGTACTTTATAGCAAATATTTAAGGCTATAAAACTAATTAATATGTTAAATTAAATTTTGATTCCTTTCACTCGAAATCTAACCTTTATTAAATCAAAATTAATAAAATAATTTTTTAAAATTAAATAAGGTGTTGATTTTAAAATATATAAATACGTTTTCATTATTGATTTACTCGCTCCTGATTAAGTCCACCTTCTTTAACTCATAGATTTTTTCTGATTAAAAAATAGCCCTTAACTTATAAAAATGTCCCTTTAGGGACATGGGGGAGCTTAAAAGCTTTGTGCTAATTTAGTTTCAAATCAAAAAAATAAAAAGGTAGAAGGTTTATGAGACACTCTAAAATAGTTAAAACATTTAGCATGCTAGCTATCGCTGCTTCATCTGTTGTAATGAGTGCTAGCGTCACTGCTGCAGATAATTATCCAAATCGCCCTGTGAAGTTTATCGTGCCTTGGCCTCCTGGCGACCTTGAAGATATATTAACCCGTGTTATTGCCGAAGAAATGAGTAAAGAAACAGGTGTTCCTGCTACTGTGGTGAATAAGCCTGGTGGTGGTGGGGTGCTTGGTGCTGCTGAAGTTGCACGCTCACGCAATGATGGTTCAGTGATAGGTTCATTTGTTGTTGATCTACTCACGACAAGTGTGATGTCAGGTAATGCGCCTTATAGTAGAAACGATTTTGAACCAGTTGGAATCTTTTTAGACTATCCTTTTGTATTAGCCGTAAGAGCTGATGCGCCTTATAGTTCATTGGAAGAGCTTGCAGATTACTCTCAACAAAACAATGTTTCTTTAGCTCACTTTGGCTATCAAAACTTACCAACAGCTTTGACTTTTAAAGCGGCCGAACAACTCAATATCAAATTCTCATCAGATGCCGCTTTTGACTCCAATGATTGCTCAACATTAGCCAATGGCGATGCTGATGTTATTAATACGACTACACAGCAAATTCTTCCATGTATTAATTCAAAACAGGTAAAACTACTTACCTCCTTTACCCATGACAGATTAAGGATTGCGCCAGAATTACCAACATTGTTTGAAAAGACAGGGATTTCTCAAACACCTTGGAATGGCTTGTTTGTTAAGTCTGGCACATCTGAGGTGATTAAAGAGCGTATCGCTCAAATTTCAGAAAAAGCACTTCAAAACTCTAGGGTCATTGAGTTAATTGAAAATACAGGGGCTGTTGTGTATTGGACAGGACGTGATGATGCTGAAAAAGTAGTTGAGCTTGATTACAACAACGCAGAAAAATTAATTGAATACATGAATAAGTAAATTTTTCTGGTGAAGAATGAGAAGGTAAGAATGATGCTAAATGACGAATGTGTTTTCACTGGTAATCAGCAAACAAAAGTAATCAATCCAGCGACAAAAGAAGTGATCACCTCTATTGCTCTAAGTGATATTGATGATGTGAATAAAGCGGTTATTAATGCTCAACAGGCTTTTTCCGAATGGTCTAATTTGGATCAAGCCGAAAGAGGCAAACGGCTTCATAAAATCGCTGATGCTATCGAAGCTGCTCAAACGGATCTAGCTGAAACAATAGTGGCAGAGCAAGGAAAGCCTATGCCGTTGGCTATGATGGAAGTTGGTGGTGCAATTGGTTGGACTCGTTATCATGCTGAGTTAGAAATTCCTGTTGAAGTACTAGAAGATAGCCCTCAAAGAAAGGTAGAGGTACATCGAAAACCGGTTGGTGTGGTTGCGTCTATTACACCTTGGAACTGGCCTTTAATGATTGCTTGTTGGCATATTATGCCAGCATTAAAAGTTGGCAATACTGTGGTGATAAAGCCTTCAACATTTACTCCCTTAAGCACACTTAAGTTAGTAGAGATTATTAATCAGGCTTTGCCTGAGAAAGGTATTGTTAATTTTGTATTAGGTGAAAAGGATGTTGGGGAAGCCCTAGTTCAAAATACCTTAGTGAATAAGGTTGTGTTTACTGGATCTACATTGGTGGGTAAGCATATAGCAGGCTTGATTTCACCTACCTTAAAAAAGGTGACTTTAGAGCTAGGTGGTAATGATGCAGGTATCGTACTCAAGGGTGCAGATATTAGTAAAATTGCAGAGCCAATTTTTATTACCGCCTTTGTCAATATGGGGCAAACTTGTGCGGCCTTAAAGCGCTTGTATGTTCATAGAAGCCAATATCATGCTTTATCAGATGCTCTTGTTGAGCTTGCCATGAGCCAAAAAGTAGGTGACGGCATGCAAGATGGCGTGAGCTTTGGTCCTGTACAAAATGCAGCTCAATTTAATAAGGTTTCAGAGCTTATTAGTGAGGCCGAAGCCGCTGGCGCTGAAGTTCTGAGCGCAGATCTTCCTGCAGGCCTTCAAGGTTACTTTATTGCGCCAACGATTGTGAAAGGGGCTTTAACAACCATGAGAGTGGTTAGTGAAGAGCAATTTGGGCCAGTTCTACCTATCATAGTTTATGACGAATTAGATGATGCCATTACGCAAGCAACCAATACTGATTTTGCACTAGGTGGATCTGTATGGGGAGAGCCAGGTGAAGAAATGGACTATGCAGTGGGGCAATTGGATTCCGGAACAGTATGGATAAATAACCACGCTGAGGTTTTGCCGCATGTACCATTTGGCGGTAATAAAAGCTCTGGTTATGGTGTCGAATTTGGTCTTGAAGGCCTTTTAGAAAATACCGTTCGTAAAGTTGTAAACCTTACAAAATCATAATCTCAAGTGAAAGGGGGGGCGAAAGTCCTCCTTTTTTTATGGAGCTTTTATGGATAAGAATTTCAATAGAATTCTCTATTCGTCCGATTTAAATCGAGGAAGTAGAGATGTGTTTAAAATTGCTGTAAAGCAAGCAATACAGAATAAATCTACCATTTATTTTTTACATGTATTTGAACCCTTTATTCGTGACGATGGAGAAAGGTCGAGTCAATTTCGAATCAAAAAAGCACATAAGCAACATCTAGACTCAGTTACCAAAGACATGAAAGCGCTCCTAAATAAGCGTATTTATGACTTTATGGTAGAGGAGCTAGAAGAGGATTCTATTGATATTGAGTCAATTGAAGTATTAGTTGAGTTTGGCGAGCCCAGCAAAACTATCATAGATATGTCTAAGCAATATGATATTGATTTAATTGTAATGGGCGATCGTAGAGTAAATGCTTTAACACGAGTTTTTTTGGGTTCTACTGCACAAAAAGTCATTCACAAATCAAAAATACCTGTGTTGATTGTGCCTATCTCAAACCAACTTAAGAATAAGAAAGAGGGTTCGAGTAATGGCACCTACTGAAAAAAAAGATGATTACCTGTTTATCTATGTATTTGTGATTACATTAATCCTCATCTTGATATATCCCACTCAAACGAAAGAGATTAGCTCTAGCAGAGGTTGGTTTACTCAGCCTTATGTTGCGCCTTTGTTTGGTTTATCCATATTGGCTTTTTTTTCTTTTATTAAGTCTGTTATTTATCTGAAAAGCACGCGAGATTTTAGTGATTTCTCTCTCGATTTTTTGATGACTGCATTGTCGAACTATCGTGTCATGCTTATCACTTCGGTTCTGTTTTACTTTTATGTATCGAGTATTTCATTAATAGGCTTTTTCTTTTCAACCTTAATTTTTGTTCATCTATTGTTGTGGCTATCTCGTTTATTAAACCCATTCTGGTCCCTTTGCACCTGCTTAACTGTCATTGGTGTTGTACTCATATTCCGTGTTGGTGTGAATATTTGGTTTCCAGACGTTGCCCTATATGAAGCTTTCTTTGAAGGCGAATTATTGTGGTTTATGAATAAATATTTTTAGTTAAGAGACGCGTATGGAACTGCTAACGTTAGGCATTAATGAAGTCTTTAGTAATGGCGTTATTTTTGCGGTAATTCTTGGGGCCTTAATTGGTGTCACAATTGGCTCTATTCCTGGTTTAGAGCCAGCAGGTGTGATGGCAATCTTGCTGCCACTCACTTTTTCGATGGAACCATTATTTGGCGTCACCCTGCTACTTGGTGTCTATGGAGGCGCTTGGTATGGTGGGGCCATACCTGCAATATTGATGAATACTCCTGGTACTCCTGTTGCAGTGTTAACAACCTATGATGGCCACCCTATGGCAAAAAAAGGTAAGGGAAAAAAAGCCCTTTCTATTGCCTACACCTCTTCTTTTTTCGGTGGCATTATTAGTGTGCTATCACTGGTATTTTTTGCTCCAATTCTATCCCAAGTAGCAACCCTTTTTGGGAGTGCAGAATTTGCGATGCTGGCCTTGTTAGGCATGGTATTCGTGGTGCTGGCTCACAATAAATTTGTACTTGAGGCGGCTGCTATGATTGGTCTAGGGATCTTTTTGGGGACAGTTGGCATCGACCGATCTTATAACACTCAAGTATATACCTTTGATCAAGAATGGCTGCTAGGTGGAGTGCCCCTTGTACCAGCTGTGATTGGTCTATTTGCCATGTCACAAGCTTATATTTTGCTTTCAACTAGAGGGCAAGACTCAAGTGCTACAAAATTGGAAAAGGGTGACTTCTTTGAGGGCTTCTTTATCTTAATGCGCAATAAGGTAACAGCTATACGCTCTGCTTTTTTAGGCGTGGTAATGGGGCTTTTACCTGGTGTGGGTGAGTTTGGATCGCAGTTTTTCTCCTATACGTTAGCGCAAAAATTCTCAAAAAAACCTGAGGAGTTTGGCCATGGTGCAGAAGCGGGTTTAATCGCCTCTGAAACCTCAAATAATGCGGTAACAGCCTCGGTATTGATTCCATTATTAGCTTTTGGTATCCCTGCTGATGCATTAATGGCCATGTTATTATCTGTTTTTATGGTGCATAACTATATCCCAGGGCCTAGGTTATTCTCAGAACACCCTGAGTTTATCTCCGGGCTTTATGTTTCCTTATTTGTCATGAATGTCTTTGTTTTCTTTTATTTAAGTATGGCAAGTAGATTCATCGTAAATATTACTCGTATTCGTGGACGATTTATTGGTGCGTTCATTTTAGTATTGGGCTTCCTCGGTGCTTATAGCCAAAATTACCAATTCAGTGATGCTTTGATTGCACTCTTCTTCTCTATCATTGGGTACATTATGAAGCGGAACAATATTCCGGCAGTGCCAATTATTTTAGGGCTAGTTTTAGGGCCAGTATTTCTCACCCGAATGAGACAAGCCTTGGGGGTATCAGGTGGAGACTTTATGGTTTTTATTGAGCGACCTATCAGTTTAACTTTACTAACAGTTACTCTTTTAGCCATATTGATTTTTGCCTATGGCCGTTTCAAATCATTCGCTAAACATTGATAAGTGACGGAGGCTAAAGTTTTAGCCTCCGACGTTATTATGATGCTACCAAACGCCACTTTTTTACCTCAGTTTCAAACTCAGAGCCTGAGTCTTATTAATTCACTCTTGCCAATCACTGATGCTGTTTTTTTTCTGGTCGAAGAAAATGATCATCACAATAGTGTTGTTAGTTATAAGGGAAAATACGATATAGAGAGTCAGTATTGCCGTGATTATAAACAGTTTGACCCATTGAATCTGACAAAATTTAAGGGGAGCCAGGTCAAACTTGCAACCTTGGACTCACAAATTAAGCCCCACTTTTTAAAACAAACACGCTACTTTCAAGACTTTATGGTGCCTAATAACCATAGATATGTACTTGATATTTTTTTGCGTATTGAAGGCAAGATAGTGGCTGTGATTAGCCTTTTAAGAGAACAAATTTTAGACGACTTTAGCCAGCAAGAATTAGATTTGTTAAAGAAGTTACAGCCTTTTTTAGAGTTCTCTTTAGGGACAATATATTTGCCTCAGCGAGCCAATCAAAAGCAGAGCCTGAAAACCAAGTTTGGCCTAACTCAAAGGGAATTTGATGTTTTAGCTTTGTTATTAAGAGGCATGCAGAACAAACATATTGCGAATGAGTTAGGCCTAAGTCTCGCGACAGTGAAAACCCATCTGATTCATATTTTTCGTAAATGTCAGGTCAACTCACGTAGTCAACTAATGGTGCTTTCTTAGTTCAAGCCTAAATTTAAACGGCCCATCATCAAGTTTAATAAAATAGGGTTTCAACCTTTTGGTTGATGCCCAATTTGCCCGCCTAACTTGATACTTATCTTCTAACATTTGAAACATAGAAGATAAGGTTATGAAAAAAAGTACGACTCATGAGCTACTTGCTCGCCGCTTTCAGGTGATGGGGCAACATAGCCCTGTTTTTTATGAGCAGCCTTTACATCTGGTTCGTGGAGAAGGTGTCTGGCTTTATGATAAACAAGGGCGTCGATATTTGGATGTCTACAATAATGTACCTCATGTAGGCCACTGTCACCCTCATGTGGTTGAAACCTTAAATAAGCAAGCAAGTCAGCTAAATATCCACAGCCGTTACCTTAACGATAATGTGGTTGAGTATTTAGAGCGTTTAACAGCAAGCTTTGATGACTCACTATCCATGGCTATGTTGACCTGTACTGGCAGTGAAGCGAATGAATTAGCCTTACGTATGGCTCGCCATGCAACGAATGCTCAAGGTGTGATAGTGACAGATTTTGCCTATCACGGTAATACTGAATCGGTGGCCGAAATTGGTACAGGTTTTATGCCAGAGGCAAAACGAACCAAGCGTGTCAAAGCCTTTGCAATACCAGACTCTTACCGAGGTTTGGCGGATGTAAAACATGAGGAGCTTGCACAAGCTTATGTTGCTCAAGTACGCACAGCGATTGATGAATTTGAAGACGCCGGAATAAAGGTTGCCGCTATATTAGTCTGTCCTGACTTTGCTAATGAAGGTTTATTAAATGTACCTGCAGGTTTTTTAGAGGAAGCTGTAGCCATAGTACGTAAGGCTGGTGGACTCTTTATTGCTGATGAAGTGCAAGCGGGTTTTGGGCGAACTGGCAAGCATATGTGGGCTCATCAAGCCTATGGTGTGACTCCAGATATTGTCACTTTAGGTAAGCCCATGGGCAATGGTCACCCACTTGCTGGTGTGGTCGCAAGGCCTGACTTAGTAGAAAGCTTCAGTAAACAAGCCATGTACTTTAATACTTTTGCAGGTACTCCCGTATCCAGTGCGGTTGGTATGGCTGTATTGGATGTTTTAGCTAATGAAAACCTTCAACAAAACGCGATATCCACAGGAGATTATGTAATCAAGGGTTTAAAACGATTACAGAGTAAGTTTGAGCTTATTGGTGATGTTCGAGGCTTAGGAATGTTTTTTGCTCTGGAGTTAGTGCTTGATAGAAAAACTAAGCTGCCAGCGATCCATCAAGCGAAACGTCTTATCAATATTATGCGAGAGAGAGGAGTATTAATTAGCACTATAGGTGTTACCGATTCGATTCTAAAACTACGACCTCCCATGCCTTTTAATGAAACTCATGCAAACCTTTTGTTAGAGACTTTAGACGCTTCTTTTGAGCAATTAATTGAGGAGGGGCATTGATGAAAGGTTTCTATCAATTAGATCAGTATGAACAAGAAAAAAGACTGCAATCATTAGGCTCGAAAGCTTTAGCTTTTTGGGGGTTAGAAGAGGCTGATTTAAGCTTAATTAAATATCGAGAAAATGCCGTTTATGAAGTAAGGCTGAAGGATGGCAGAAAATATGCTTTGCGTATCCACAGGCCTGGTTATCACACTGACAAAGCGTTAAATAGTGAACTGCTTTGGTTAGGCGCGTTAGCTGAGTCGAATATTTTAGTGCCCGAAGTGATTCCTTCTTTAACTGGCGAGCTGTCTATTGTGGTTCAGATTGAAGAGGTGCCAGAGGCTAGGCAAGTCGACTTATTTGCTTGGGTTGAGGGTAAGCAAATTGGCTCTATTGAAGCTGGGTTAGGACAAAATATGGCTGAGATAGACAGCATGTTTACTTGTCTAGGCGAGCTTGCGGCCAAACTACACAACCAATCGAGTCGTTGGCCATTACCCGAAGGCTTTGAGAGACATGCGTGGGATCAAGCTGGCCTTGTTGGGGAACAGCCTTTTTGGGGGCGATTTTGGGAGTTGGCATTATTAACCCAAGAACAAAAAACGCTACTTATTGAAGTGAGAGAAAAGCTTGAGAAAGACTTATCTCACTTGGATAAAAAGCAGAATAATTATGGCTTGATTCATGCGGATTTTGTTCCTGAGAATCTGATAAATGATGCTGGAAAAGTCCGCTTGATAGACTTTGATGATGCTGGCTTTGGTTGGCATATGTTTGAGTTGGCTACCGCGCTTTACTTTATACGTGAAGAGGAAATTTACCCTATAGCTAAAGCTGCGTTATTCACGGGTTATAGAAAGTATCGTTATTTAAGTGAGGCACAAGAATCTAAGTTAGACTTATTTTTAACCGCTCGAGCAATGACATATCTTGGCTGGATTCGAACTCGACAAGAGACAAGTACTGCAAGGGATATGGCGCCTAAGTTAATTCGTTTAGCCTGTAATCAAGCTTTGCGTTATTTAAACAAAGGATAAGAAAAGAGCCCCATTAAAATTGAAATATGTTAATGGGGCAATAAACTCTAAGTGAGTAATTTAATAAGAGATTGATTGAAAGAAGCGACTTGATCTTGGCTAAAGTCTTGGAATACTTTCTCCTGCTGTTGCTGAGCTAGACTCCATAACTGATCCGCTTTTTTAGCGCCTTTCTCTGTTAGTTTAATAAAGTCTTCTAACTGTCGAATAAAGCCTTTATCAACTAAGCCTTCAATGGCGTTGTTTACATCAATAGCCGGCATGGCAACAGCTCCTTCTAACTGTACTAAAGGCAAGCTTGGTGCTTCGGCAATTATCATTAGTATTCGTGCTTCACTAACGCTAAGCCCCATAGATTCTTGAATAGGTTGATAGCTTTGCTGATATTTTCGTACAACTTGGGTCATTAAATAAAAAAGATTTGATTCTAACTTCTTCGGCTGATGACTAAAGATATCTGCGGCATTCATGTCCTTTTTGGGAGCAGGGAAAGGGACTGCTCCTGCATAGCTACCTTGAGCATAAAGCAAAGGCGCTTTATTTGAGGTATTAAAGCTCATGACTTTACCAAGCATGATCCAATGGTCACCGCCATCTAATATTTGATGATTCTCGCATTCAAATTGAGCAGTACAATTCTCTAGAAGAGGTGCTTGCCCTAAACCAAATGTGTGTGGGATATCAGCAAACTTATTATCGCTAGGTTTGGCAAAATTATTTGATAAATCTATTTGGTCAGCAGCTAGAATGTTTACAGCGAAATGACTTGCTTGCTCAAAAATAGTAAAGCTACTGGACTGTTTTGCGATACTCCATAAAATTAATGGGGGATCAAGTGAGACAGAGTTAAAACTATTCGCGGTAACGCCAGCTAATGCACCGTTAGTGTCTTGTGCTGTAATGACAGTGACACCCGTGGCAAAACTACCTAAAGCGTTACGAAAGGACTTAGTATCAAAGTTTGAATCAGACATATGAATACCTACTTTTAATCTTGAATATAATGTGGCTTAAAGTAATGCTGGATCGGGTTCTAGCCCCATCAACTCTCGACCTAAAATCTGAGCGCAAACATCATAATCTGTATAAGCATGTGCTCCTGTCATATGACAATCTCTGAATAGTCTTTGAGCTTCTTTATCTTCAAACCAGTTATTACCGCCAATGGCTTCAAATAAACGATCTACTGCTTGAATACACATTTTGACGGCATAAGCTTGGTTTGTTCGCCAATGTGTTAGGGTTTCTGTACTTGGATATTTATGCTCTAACGCGTGTTGTTTATGCTCCTGCCATGTTGCTTGCATAAAAGCTTTAGCGGCACTGACTTGATGATGAGATTCAGCTAAACGCATTAAAGCTGGAGTAGCAGCGCCCACTTTTGCACCTGTATAAGCTCTTACACGAGTTTTCGTAACATCTCGAAAAACCTCTACCATACGTTCAGCAACACCTAAGCTCATTGCTGCAAAGCCAGATGCAAAATAAGGGCGATATGGGGCAAAATATATTTCAGATTCTGGGTATAAATTGAAACCTGATGAGCGTCCTTCCATCATATCTTTGGCTTTCTCGATACGATGTTCAGGCACAAAGGCATTTTTTATTTGTAAGGTTTTTGTACCACTGCCTTTCATGGCCATCGCATGCCAATCATCATCAATTTGATAGTCACAAGCAGGGATGACTGCAAAACAATAGTCCTTAGCGCCTTCTTTGTTATCTCTTAAAAAGCCAACAATCGCCCATTCAGCATGGTCACAGCCACTGCTCCAACGCATGTCGCCATTAAAGATAATACCGCCTTCAGTTTCTTGAGTTTTACCAAAAGGTGCGATGCTACTGCAGGCAGTGGCATCTGGGTCGTCTCCCCATACATCTTCTTGTAACTGTTTTGAGAACATTGCCATTTGGTGGTTATGAGTACAAAGTAAACTGAAGGCCCATGCAGTACTACAACAAGCGCCTGCTAGCGCTGAAATACACTCGGTAAATTCAGGTAATGACACTTCAAAGCCGCCGTACACCTTAGGCAGAAATGCTTTATGTAAACCAACACTTTTTAATAGTCGGATATTTTCATCTGGTACACGGCGCAAGGTTTCAGCGTCGCAAGCGTTTTTAGCGATAAGAGGAAGAATACCTTTTAGGTCATCTAATAGAGGGTTTTGAGTCTGCATAGGGCACCTTTTATTGTTATTGAATGACTTCACTTACTGAAGTCTTGGTTCAATTATTAAAAAAAAGGTGTTGGGTTTGAATGTAGTTTTCTGAGGAAAACGGGTACTTTTCTGTTTAGCTACGAATTTATGTACTGTGGTTCTGTTGGCTGAGTTTTAGAAAGAAGAGGCCAGATAAACCGCACAGTGACATAATTAAAACCATGGCTTTAGGGCTAGCATCAAAGAAAAAGCCAACAAAAAAGCTAGCAATAGCACCTAATCCAAACTGTATCGCGACGGCTAAACCTGCAGCTGCACCTGCTTGTTTGGCAAAAAGGTTGAGCAAATTGGCGGTTGAGTTCGCTGCAATGACGCCAGTAACACTGATATACAAAAAGGTAAAAAGTACCATTGTAGTTAATTGATCAAAGAGCCAATAACTAACAATAATAGCGACACCACTTAAGCCACTTAAATGGCTTGCATAAGATAGTAGGGCTTTTGAGGTATCGTGCTTTAACCGTTTGGCATTCGCTAATGTCATGATAAATATTCCTGCAATATTCAAGCTGAATAACCAAGCGTAGGTTTGGGCTGACGTACTATAATATTGAATATATACAAATGAAGAGCCTGTTATATAAGCAAACATACCACTGAATGAAAAAGCATTGCAGAGTATTAAACACAAGGCTGTTGGTTGTTTTAAAATCAGGAAATAGCTGTTAAAAGCGCTTTTTACGCTTGGTGTATTAAGTGTTTCTGGTCGGGATTCCTGAATTTTTGTTTGAACAAAGAAAAAACAGATGCAAGCAAGCAGCATGAGTAAGATAAAAATAATGCGCCAACCTAAAAAGAGAATAAGGTATCCCCCTAATAAAGGGGCTATAAGTGTCGCAACCATAGTCACTAGATGCATTAGAGACAAGATTCTAGCGGTATCCTTGGCCGCAAAAATATCTCTTACGATTGCTCGAGCGAGCACAGAGGCTGCACCACCTCCTAGTGCTTGAATAAATCGCCAAATGAGTAACTGATCAATGTCTTGAGCCATAGCGCAGCCAAAACTTGCCAGAAAATAAAGGCCAATACCAATTAATAAAGGAGGTTTACGGCCATATTTATCCGATAGTGGGCCGTATAAAAGCATGCCTAGAAACAAGCCGAATAAGAATACCGTAATGCTTTTTTGTACATCAGATTCTATCGCGTTTAAGCTAGTTGCAATCAAAGGCAGGCTAGGCAGATACATATCAATAGACAAGGGGCCAAAGGCAACTAGGCTAGCTAACAAGATAATAAGGTAACGGGGGGATAGTGTCATAGGTGTGCTTTATAACCTTGCTTCAAGCAGACTGCTAAGACCATTTATCGCTATTTGCGCACATTGCATGTCCTCTTTTTCACTGGCGCCTGAGACACCAATTGCAGCAATGACTTCACCTTGATATATCAAGGGAAAACCTCCTCCCAAAGTAGTGAAGTTAGGCTGTAAAGAGAGGGCATTTAAGGTATCTTTTTGAGTCACAAGCTTTTGTTTCCAGCTATGACTTGCTAATCCAAAGCTAGCGCTAGTATAGGCTTTATCTAATGCTATTTTTGCACTATGAAGAGGAGCCTTATTCATATTTAGGCTTGCTAAAACCTTTCCCTTTGGACACAAAATGCTGATGCAGATAGCCAAGTGCTCTTGCTCAGCGTAGTCAGCCACAAGGACGGCCAAGGACATGGCCGTCTGATAACTTAACTCTTGATGATGGATAATTGCCGTCATAGTTTTGTTGGTACTACTTAATCTAGAGGCAATACAGGAAAAACCATATTAATTTGGCCTGTTCCTGAGCTTGGGAAGTAGGGAGTGATTACTTCACCTTTTCCTTGGTATTCGTCCCAACCAAGTGCGCCAAATAGCATGGCTGTATCATGCATTCCGCCTTCACCACTACATAGGTTTGCATAATCAGGTAGCATGGCTAAAAAGGTGCTGATATCCCCTTTTTCCAGTAGTTCAACAGCCCTTAAATCTACTTGTCGGTTAAATTCTTTAGAAATGGTAAAGGTACCGTTATTTGCTTCGTATTTATCGTTATCCCAAATACGGTGGGAGAGTGAACCTGATGCGAGTAACATGACTTTGCTGTCTGACTCTTCGATCGCTTCACGAATTGCTTCTCCTAGCTGGCGAGAGTCTTCAATACTATGGACTGTACCCCAAGCCGCAACTGAAACTATTTTGAGATCCGCTTCTTTATTCATGAAGTGCATAGGGACTAAAGTGCCATACTCTAGGGTTAACGTTTCAACTTTATGGGAAAGAGTAAAGACCCCTTTAGCCGTCGCTTTTTCTGCGATAGCATCGCCTAGTGCACCATTTCCTTTATATTGATAACCCATATTTTGGATAAAATGAGGGAACTCATGACTGGTATAAACACCTTCAAAGTGTTCATTACTGTTTATATGAAAACCAGCATTAACCAGCCAATGGGTATCGAGTACAACAACTGTGTCTACGCCTGCTTCACGAGCACGACGAACGATTTCTTTATGGCCATCTATAGCTGCTTGACGACAGCCTTTTAATCTTCCCGGTTGCTCTGACATTAGCATGGTAGGGACATGTGTAATTTTGGCTGCAATACTAAGTTCGCCCATAAACTGGCTCCTAAAAAATTGATTCTCGAATAGGTTTTAAAATAGTTAACATGTTAATAATTTATGTGTCTTCAATTGCAAAGTCAATCATTAAAACTGGTACAAAAATGTTTGAAATAGGGTTTTTTATGACCTCAGTACGGGTTATGAAAAAGCCCTTATCTTTGTTTCTTTTGAGTCGCTAAAAATAATCTAAGCAATGACTTCCTTAGCTACTTTGATTTAAGTTATAGCGGAATAATTTTGGATTGATTCCTCGATACTTTCTGAAAAATCGTGAAAAGTATGAAGGGTCTTGGAATCCTAGGTGATAGCAGATTTGGCTCATGCTCTTGTTAGTGTGAGTAAGTAGGCGCTCACTTTCTTTTATTAATCTATGATTAATTAGCTTTTTGGGAGGCGTACTCGAAACTCTGTGACAAATATTATTAAGCCTACTTTCACTGATGTTTAAGGCCTCACAGTATTGATTAAGTGGGGCATGTTGAGTGTAGTTTTGCTCGATTAAATTACAAAAGTTGCGAAA
The DNA here is from genome assembly GCF_000967665.1 of Marinomonas sp. S3726. Classification (NCBI taxonomy): domain Bacteria; kingdom Pseudomonadati; phylum Pseudomonadota; class Gammaproteobacteria; order Oceanospirillales; family Oceanospirillaceae; genus Marinomonas; species Marinomonas sp. S3726. The sequence continues at coordinate 171,837 of NZ_JXYC01000003.1, forward strand.
TATTCTTATCTCTTCAAAATTTGATGTAGAGGTTTTTGCCTTGGTCGCTGAAATGCGTTTTAAGTGGATTAAAAGTAACCTAACCAAGGTTTCTAGCGCTAAGGCCTTATCATCAGAACTTTGACCCCACTCATCTTGTATTAGCTGCAATGTTGCTAGAAAAGCGGACCAGTGAGCTTGCTGTTCATGTGGAATCTGGCTTTCTTCAATGCACATAGCAGGAATGCCATCTCGGTAACCTTCCTTGATCTGACAATCTTGTATTAGATTCCAAACTAACGAGTTATGGATTGTGATGACTGAACCTTGGGCATTGTCATCTGTTAAAATAGCATGAGGGGTTGATGCAGGCGTTAAGAAACAAGCTCGGCCTGATACATGATAAACCTTCTCTTCTAAATGAAAGTGTGTTTCACCTTCATTAATAACATGAATTTGTAGATATTGAGCATGCAAATGGATAGGCATATCTCGACCAAAGTGGTCAGCCAAATGGGTAAGTTTATCTAAATGGATATTGGCGTTGAGGTACTTTTTATCGTAGTCATTACCTATATCAATATTGGGAATCCAATCATCATTAGTCATATTAACCACTTTTAAAAAAAGCCCATGGTGTCATGGGCAACAAGGCTAGTTCCAATCTTTAGTATATGCTCACAGGTGTATCTGTGGCTGATGTTTTAACGGTTTGTTTAAAGCTGGTAACTAAATTTCCGCTTGATTTCATCAATAAACCAGTATCACTGCCTACCGCAACAAACTTGGCTCCTAACTCGATATACTTTTTGGCCAAGGTCTTGTCTGCCATTAAAATACCAGCAGCTTTACCCGCATTTTTGATTAAGCAGATTGACTCTTCTATTACTTTTTGTACATCAGGGTGAGTTGGATTACCAATATGCCCCATGGCTGCACTTAAATCCGCCGGGCCAATAAAAACCCCGTCAACACCTTCTACCGCTAAGATGTCTGATAAACTATCAACACCTTTAAGGGTTTCGATTTGAATCAGAACACAAATTTCTTCATTTGCTGTTTGAAGGTAATTAGGCGTCCGGTTAAATTGAGAGGCGCGTGCTAAAGCACTACCAACACCACGAATCCCTGCAGGTGGGTAACGACTTGCTTTGACTACATCGATGGCTTGCTCTGCCGTTTCTATCATAGGTGCCAAAATAGTTTGTGCCCCTAAATCCAAAATTTGCTTAATACGAACAGCATCAGGCCAAACGGGTCGAATGATAGGGCTAGTGTTATAAGCCGCTATGGCTTGTAATTGAGAGAGCATTTCTTGTTGGTCATTCGGGGCATGTTCACCATCTATCAATAACCAATCAAACCCAGCACTAGCAATTAATTCAGCGCTATAGCTATTTGCTAACCCTAGCCAAAGACCAATCAAAGCTTGCTCTTGTAGTAACGCCTTTTTGAAATGATTTGTTGGAGCACTCATTTTAATCTCCTAAACAAAATGACAAGAGATATTGCCAAGTGGTCCATAGTCAACACTAAACGTGTCGCCCTTCTTGGCTGCCACAGGGCGAGTAAAAGAGCCGCCGAGTATAATTTGGCCGGCTTCAAGGCTAATGCCATGGGGGTGTAATTTATTTGCCAACCATGCAACCCCATTTGCAGGGTGGTTTAAAACCCCAGCGGCCACACCCGTTTCTTCAATTACTCCATTTTTCGACATAATGGCACTGACCCATCTAAGATCTAGCTCATCCACTTTAATTGGGCGGCCGCCTAAAATAATACCGGCATTAGCAGCGTTATCAGAAATAGTATCGAATACTTTACGAGGTCGACCTGAGCTAGGATCGATCGATTGGCTACGAGCATCAATTAGCTCAAGAGCAGGTATGACATAACTTGTTGCGTTATAAACATCAAATAAGGTGCAATTAGGACCGCTTAGCGGCTTATCAAGAATAAAAGCAAGTTCAACTTCGATTCTTGGTACGATAAACCTCTCGGTAGGAATTTCTCCACCATCTTGAAACAACATATCATCGAGTAAGGTGCCATAATCTGGCTCATCTATTTGGGATGACATTTGCATTGCACGGGAGGTTAGGCCAATTTTATGGCCAATCACTTTACGGCCTTCTTCAATTTTTTTATCTACCCAAACCTTTTGAATTGCATAGGCATCTTCAATACAAATTTCCGGATATTGTAAAGAAAGCTGGTGGACTTGTTTTCGCGATATTTCAGCTTGATGTAACTGCTCGGCACAATCATGAATAATGTCTTTTGATAACATACCTTTTTCCTATTTTGCCTGCTTATTTAAATAGTCTTCTTCACTGATAATGGTGTTACGCAATTGGCCAACGCCTTCAACTTCCACTATGACTTCGTCACCAGGTTTAACATCGGCAAGGCCTTCAGGAGTACCTGTAAAAATCATATCGCCGGCGGATAAGGTCATGATGCCACTTAGGTATTCAACAAGGTAAGGGATGTTAAAAATCATATCTTTAGTACTACCTGATTGTTTTAGTTCGCCATTGATATAGGTTTTAAGCGCTAAATTATGCGGGTCACTTATTGCCTTAGCGTCAAGAATGAAAGGGCCAACAGGAGTACAAGTATCTCGACTTTTTACTCTTAAATTTGGGCGATAATAGTTCTCAAGGTAATCTCGGATCGCATAGTCATTGCCTAAGGTATAACCTCCTATGTACTCCATAGCGTCGGCTTGACTGACATTTTTTGCTGTTTTACCTATGACGGCGACAAGCTCACATTCATAATGCATGTAATCAACATTTGCAGGACGAACTGTTTCTTGGTTGTGGCCGATTAAGGTATTCGGGCCCTTTAAAAAAACTAATGGTTCAGTTGGAGCGCTGAAAGCAAGTTCACTTGCGTGATCGGCATAGTTAAGGCCGAGAACAAAGATCTTGCCATCACAAGGTGGAAGCCAATGAGCATCGCCTTCTTCGATCAGGTTTCCATCAGGCAGAACAGCTTGATAATCATTGTTTACCTGAACCTGAGTGATTTCATTATTTAATAAAATACGACCATGTTTCATTAGATTTGCACCCCTTCAAAAACGACTTTATTGCTCAACTGTCCAATACCTTCTATCTCTATCATGACCTCATCATTAACTGCCAAGGCAAGTTGCTCAGTGCGAAGAGGTGTGCCTGCAATAACTAAGTCACCTGGTTGTAAGCTAATGAAGCTGCTGATGTAGCTGATAATTTGAGCGACGTTATAGTGCAGCTGATCTGTGTTAGTTTGATGCTTTAACTGGCCATTAACATAAGTATCAATATTTAGCTTATTTGCATCAGATACTTGGGCTTTATCAACAATAGCTGGACCAATAGGGCAAAAACCATCGCGACATTTTGCTTTTACTGCCGGACGGTAAAAGGAGGCTTCTTCTAGGCTAACTTCATTTACTAGTGTATAGCCTTGAATAAAATCCTCTGCTTGCTCTTCGCTCACACGAGTACAAACCTTACCAATAACGATACCAAGTGAGGGCCCAGCATAAATTGTTTCTCCTGAACTTGGGGCAGGAATGTTTTGCCCAAAGCCAATATGAGTATTATCTGTTTTGATATGTAAGACGGGGGTATTTGGAGGTGTAACATGCGGCTTTTCATTAAAAGCCGTTTCCATACTCTCTCTCAGGCCTTTATCGTTCAAAGCCACCCCTAAAACTGTGCCTTTAGCCGCTGGTAACAAATGATATTGACTTGCTTCTAGTGGAGATTGGCTTGAAATAGTATTCGCACCCTCGTTACTTAATACTCGATAATGAAACATAAAATATAAACTCGCATTTTAGTTAATATATTAAATATATTTGTACTTAACGATCGGTTTGTCAAGTATTTAATATGTTAAGTATTTGTTTGTGATTTTCAAATTTTCACTTTTATCTAAATTTTATTAGAAAAGAAGTGTTACTAATCTTTGCTAGTGGCTGTTGTTCAAAAAGAGGTGGAAGAGCTCACATTGAGACTTTACGCCAAGCTTACGGTAAATGCTTTTTCTGTGGTTTTTTACTGTGCCTTCAGATACAAAGCATTTTTCGGCAATGGTAGGTGAAGGGTTACCATCAAGAATAAGAGTGACAATTTCGGCTTCACGCTTAGTAAGAGCATGCTCTTCATATAGAGGGTTACAAACAGGGATAGCAGCCTCAAAGTTATGTGAGTTTGGCTCTAACGTTAATTGTTGAGAGTTAAGGTGCTGGTAGATTGCGGCATTAAGTGAATTGAAAAAGCTTTGTTTGAGTTCTTGCTCAAGAATTTCTTTATCATCACCTGGGGTAAAACTGATGCTAATGACATTGCCAGATTCATGATTTACGATCAAAGAAGTTTCGTTTTTCCAACCAGTTTTTTTATAAAAATCAGTGTAATAGCTAGTATTCTTAAAGTTTTCAGGGGCTAACCTATCTAGGCTATATATCCCTGTCTCAACATGCCCTTGAATCGCATTGTAAACAGGGTCTTCTAAATAGGCGCTATTTGAGTAGATTTTATCAAGTTGCTGAATATGATTGCTTTTTTCACTATGAATAAAACTAGGATGCTCTTTTTCTGAGTAGCGAATCACATTAACACCCGTTAAAGGTTGGATAGATCTTAATGCTTTGACGACATGTGCATAGAAATCAACTTGTCCTATGTGCATAATTACTGCGGGTAAAGTGTCATAAATTCTTGTTTTCATAGTATTATCTTTCTTATCATGAATAAAGTCTAAAATTCAGCCTCCATACCACCTTATAACAAAGATATTTCACAGGCCAGTAATCCACTGAAGCCCTATCTAATTTTTATTCTATCTAGTTTGATCATTGAATTAAAAATAATTGATAGTGTCAGAGAAATCAATTTCAAAATTATTAGTTAATATATTTACTAACTGTTTATTGACAAGGTGTATGTAGCTAAATTAGATTAGTTAATATATTAAGTAAATAGTTATTTTATTTTTTACATTTAAATTTTTGGAGTGGCTCGAAATGATAAAAAACTTAATCAATGGTAAATGGGTTGAATCTAAACAAACGTTTGAAACAACTAATCCTGCTAATGGGGATGTGCTGGCTGAAGTCGCACATGCATCAGATCAACAAGTGGCTGAAGCAGTTCAAGCTGCAAAAGATGCTTTTCCTGCATGGGCGGGTATGCCAGTTGCTAAACGTTCAAAAATCATTACCCGCCTAGGAGATTTAATTGCTGATAATGTTACTGAGCTGGCCTTAATGGAAACCAATGACACAGGTTTGCCACTTTATCAAACTCATAATGCCTTGGTTCCTAGGGCGGCTAATAACTTTTATTTTTTTGCTGAAATGGCAAAACAAATGAATGGCCATACCTACCCTATGGATGATCAAATGTTGAACTATACCTTGCACCAAGCAGTAGGCGTTTGCGCACTTATTTCTCCTTGGAATGTGCCTTTCATGACAGGTACGTGGAAAACTGCACCTTGTTTGGCGCTTGGTAATACGGCTGTCATGAAGCAATCAGAGTTATCTCCGATGACGACGGACTTCCTAGGACATTTAGCCTTAGAAGCTGGCATACCTGCTGGGGTTTTTAATATTGTTCATGGTATGGGAGCCACAACAGGTAATGCTTTAATCCAAAATAAAGATGTTGATGTTATCTCTTTTACAGGGGGGACTAAGACAGGTGAGCACATTATAGCGAATGCCGGTCTTAAGAAGTTCTCTATGGAGTTGGGTGGTAAGTCTCCAGTGATGATTTTTGATGATTGTGATTATGACAGAGCTATGGATGCTGCTGTATTTGGTATCTTCTCTATAAACGGTGAACGTTGTACTGCGGGTTCGCGTATATTTGTACAAGAAAGTATTTATGAAAAGTTTGCGGCTGAATTCGCTGAGCGAGCTAATAACATTAAAGTTGGCGACCCTCTTGATATGCAGACCCAGGTTGGTTCTTTAATCTCTAAACAGCACTGGGAAAAGGTAACCAGTTATATAAAGCTTGGAGTAGAGGAAGGAGCGAGTTTAATTGCTGGTGGAATCACTGAATTCTCAGGTTCATTAAGCCAAGGTAACTTCTTAAGACCGACGGTTTTCAAAGATGTCAAAAATAGTATGCGTATTGCCCAAGAAGAGATCTTTGGCCCTGTTGCTGTTTTGATTCCTTTTAAGGATGAGGCAGATGTATTGGCTATGGCTAATGATAACGAATATGGGCTTGCTTCTTACCTTTGGACCAGTGATAACGGAAGAGTACATCGTATCGGTCGTCAAATTGAAGCAGGTATGTTGTTTGTAAATAGTCAAAATGTTCGAGATTTACGTCAACCATTTGGTGGTATTAAGTCCTCTGGCACAGGTCGTGAAGGGGGAACGTATAGTTTTGAAGTTTTCTCAGAGCTTAAAAATGTCTGCATCAGTATGGGTGATCACCATATCCCTAAATGGGGTGTGTAACACAAAAGTTATCAGAGTTGGGCATGAATAAATTATTGATGCCCATTTTAAGTTATAGATGCTGTTATCAAAGGAAGTCTTATGCCTCATTTTATCCTTGAGTATTCATCAAATTTACATGAAAAATTGGCATTTCAAACATTATTTGAATCATTACATAAGTATCTGGTTTCGACTCAAGCTTTTCCTTTAGGAGGCATTCGCAGTCGCGCAATTCGTTGCCAAGACTATAGAGTGGCAGATGGAAGAGAAGAGTTTGCCTTTATCAATCTTAATTTAAAGATAGGGCCAGGCCGAGATATGGCGCTTAAAAAAGAAGTTGCAGAACAAGTCTTTAAAATTTTTTGTGATTGGATGGAGCCTATTACTAAAGAGGATTATTGCCAGATCTCATTTGAAATGACTGAGTTGGATCCAGTCCTAAAATTTAACAAAAACAATATCCACTCACTCTTTAAGTAACCCACATAGTATGTCGAAGTGAAAGTATCAATCAAACCCATTATCCAAATCGAGCTTTATGTTTAGGAAATGCTATTTAATTAAGTCGGAGAATCTAATGAAAACAATAATATCAAATATTCGTATCGGTCTTATCTCGCTCTTACTATTAACCTCAAGTCATTTGTTTGCTGACACAGTTCTTAGAGTTGCAAGCTGGCTACCTCCAACAAACCCAATGAATAAAGTCGTTATTCCAACATGGGGAAAGTGGATCGAAGAGGCTACAGAAGGTCGAGTTAGCGTAAAAATAGAGTATGGAATGGGTCACCCTAAAACTATGTTTAACTTAGTTGAAGATGGGGTTGTCGATGCAAGCTATGGCTATCATGGCTATGTACCAGGACGCTTTAAATTACCTCAAATAGTAGAACAACCAGGTTTAGAGGGGAATGCAGAAATGGCTTCTTATGCCCTTTGGAACGTGTATAACAAATATTTTCTAGGAGCGAATGAATTTGAAGGGTTAGAACTAATGGCACTCTTTACCCATGGGCCTGGACAAATACATTCTTCTTTTAAAGTTGACTCTATTGAAAGCCTGACAGGTAAAAAAATTAGAATTGGAGGTGGTGTTCAAAGCGTATTAGCTGAGCGTCTTGAAGTCACACCTGTTGGGGCTCCTGCGCCTAAAGTTTATGAAATGATGCAACAAGGTGTTGTTGATGGTGCTTTTTTACCTTCTGTAGAACAAAAAGTACTGCGTCTTTCTGAGGTGAGTAAGCATTTAACCATTTTTCCAAACGGCATGTACCTAGGTAGCTTTTCTATGATTATGAACCCTGAGTTTATGGAATATTTAAGCGAAGAAGACCAAGATGCGATTCGTTCCGTATCAGGAGAACGACTTTCGTTATTAGCTGGTAAAGCTTGGGATGACAGTGATACAGCAGGTATTGCTAGTGCTCAAGAGAAAGGAGTGGAAATTTATTTTGTGCAAAAAGAAGATGAATTAAATCTTGCCTTTAATGATCTAGCGGAAGGTGTTTCACAAGTCTGGTTGAACAGTGTTGCAAAAAAGGATGTTGATGCAATAGGAGCATTAAAGGAACTAAGAAGCATGGCTCAAAGTTACTCAACCAATTAGGGGGATAAGATGAAGCTTAATGCTTGGTTAGCTGCCCATTATGATGAGACAGGGATAGCCAAATGGCTATCCTTTACTTTGGAATGTTTTGCAGGAGTCACTCTATTTGCGTTAATGATACTTACCTGTGCTGATGTAATTGGGCGTTATTTTTTTAATAACTCGATCAATGGTGCTACCGAATTAACGGAACTTGCAATTGCAATTATGATTTTTGCAGAAATGCCGGTTATTACTTTAAAAGGTGGGCATGTGGTGGTGGATATCTTGGATCGCGTGCTAGGAAGCAAGCTAATTAGAGCCTTTACATTGGTGTCATACCTTCTTATATCGTTTGCTTTTTACGCCCTTGCTGAGCGTATGTTAGTACAGGCTGGGAGAGCTCTTCGTCGCGAGGAAGTAACTGAGTACCTTGCTCTCCCAGTGGGTCGTATTATCGAATACATTGCCACTATGAGCTATTTAACGGCGGCTGTATTGATCCTATTTGGCATTCGCCGTCTTTTTATTATTTCTCAACCAATTTCAAAATAAGGAGCCAGTTATGACTGTGGCATTAATGGGCTTTGCCATTTTATTGGTGTTTATCTTGGTAATGCGTATTCCTATTGCTTTTGCGATGGGGTTGGTGGGGTTCTTCGGTTTCGCTTTTTTGCAGGGACTGAGTTTTGATAATGTATTAAATTTTCGTTGGACAAGTGTGCTATCTCTGGCTTCTAACCGCGTCATAGATACAGTTCAAGATTACAGTTTATCTGTGATTCCTCTTTTCATTCTAATGGGGAATTTTGTGACTAAGTCTGGTTTATCATTAGACCTCTATCAGGCATCAAATGCATTTTTAGGGCATAAAAAAGGTGGCCTTTCTATGGCGACAGTTGTCGCTTGCGGCGGTTTCTCTGCTATATGTGGTTCGAGTTTAGCGACATCTGCGACCATGGCGAAAGTCGCTATGCCACCTATGAGAAAGTATGCTTATTCGGACTCTTTAGCGACGGCATCTATTGCTGCTGGTTCAACTTTAGGAATCTTAATTCCACCAAGTGTGATTTTGGTGGTGTATGGCTTATTAACAGAAACCAGTATTCGAGAGTTATTTGCCGCCGGATTTATTCCCGGACTTTTGGGTATTGGCTTATACCTTTTAGCTGTTAGGTATACCGTATGGCGTAACCCAGACGCAGGCCCTCAAGGTGAGTGTTTACCTTGGGCTCAAAGATTGGCAACGCTAAAAGGTGTCGCTGGAGTCTTAATGCTCTTTGCTCTTGTTATGGGAGGAATATATTTAGGAGTTTTCACTCCCTCGGAAGCCGCTGGGATAGGTGCTGGTGGCGCATTTATTATTGCTCTAAGTCGTCGTAGCTTAAACCTTGGTGATTTGTTCTTGTGCTTGAGCGATACACTAAGAACTTCGGCAATGCTTTTTTCAGTATTAATTGGTGCTTTGATCTTTTCTGATTTTATTAATAGGGCGGGTTTACCTGCGGATCTTTTAAGTTTTGTAAGTTCGATAGATGCGTCACCTATGATGGTTATTCTAGCTATTCTGGCTATCTACATTGTGCTTGGAATGGTATTTGAAAGCTTGTCTATGCTGCTGTTAACAGTGCCAATATTTTACCCGTTAGTGCAAAGCATGGGCTTTGATTTAGTATGGTTTGGCATAGTCGTTGTGGTGGTGACAGAAATAAGTTTAATCACGCCGCCAGTTGGGATGAACGTGTTTGTCTTAAGTGCAGTACTCAAAGGGGTGCCAACAGGTACAATCTTCCGTGGAATTACACCTTTTTGGACAGTAGACATGATACGTCTTGCTCTTATTACGTTTTTTTCTAGTATATCCCTTTTTCTTCCTTCTCTTTTATATCGCTAATCTTGCTAAAGAGAATACGTCTTTTAAGTTAGGGGAGGCTGTCAGAAATGAGGCCTCTAACCGAGAATAAAAGTCTAACATTAAACTCACTTTTAATTGTCCATCTTATCAAAGTATAAGCCCAGATCAGGGCTTATACTTCAATCTACTTAAACCATCTCATAGCTGTTAATTAAGTTAGGCTTACCGTGTTGTCCATGCTTGAATCTTTGTGCCATGGCGTGAGCGGTAAGAGGTTTATCATAATAAAACCCCTGTCCTTGTGAGCAATTAAGTTCTTCCAGTAGGCTTTCTTGGTCTGTATTTTCAATCCCTTCAGCAATGGTTGTCAGGTTAAAGTGCTCAGCAACAGCTAAGACTGACGCAATGATTGCGCTATCGTCACTATCATTCGGTAGATCTTTAACAAATGCTCGGTCAATTTTAAGCTTATCTAGAGGGAAGCGTTTTAAATAAGATAGGCTCGAGAAACCTGTGCCAAAGTCATCAAGTGCAATCTTGATACCTAGCTGGCGTAATTGAGACAGAGTACCTATGACTTGCTCAGGATCTTGAACTAATATGCTTTCAGTTATCTCTAGGGTTAAGCTGTGGCTAGGTAGCTGGCTTTGTTTTAATGCCTTCACAACAGTCGCAACTAGCTTATCGTTAAACTGCCTAGCCGATAAGTTGATCGCCATATCGATAGGACGATTATATTCCTCGCTCCATCTAGCCGCTTGTTTACAGGCTTCAAAAAGTACCCATTCACCTATTTCATTGATCATGCCAGTTTCTTCCGCCAATGGGATGAAATCAATAGGAGATACAAAGCCTTTAGTCGGGTGATGCCAGCGGATTAGAGCTTCACAGCCAATTACCTGTTTGTTGTTTAAATCGACTTGTGGTTGGTAGTAAATCTCAAATTGCTTTTTCTTTAAAGCACGGCGTAAATCATTTTCTAACGATAGTCTTTTAAGTGCATCTCTATTTAAGTTTGTGGTAAAGAATTGCACATTATTACGGCCTTGCTCTTTTGCGCGATAGAGGGCTGCATCGGCATTTTTAAGTAAAATATTGGTACGGTTTCCATCTTTGGGGTAAAGCGTCGCACCAATACTAGGGGTAACAATAAGAGAACGACCCAGTACATCCATAGGCTTTTCAATGCTTAACATTAACTCTTTGCAGAAGTGTCTCACGGCTTGTTCAGAAGAGATATCTTGCAATACTATAACAAATTCATCCCCACCCAATCGACTGACGATTGTATTTTCATCCTTATGCTCAAGTAACCTTTCAGCGATAATTTTAAGTACTTTATCTCCTGCACTGTGACCAAGGCTATCATTGATAAACTTAAAGTAATCAAGATCCAAAAAGAGTAGAGCAAACTTATTAATCGGCTCAGTTGGCTTTCTTTTTTTATCAACATCAATGATGTGGTCAATTTGCTCTTTGAAGAAGCGCCTATTAGGTAGGTCTGTTAAAGAGTCATAATCTGCAAGGTGTTGTAGTGTATTCTCTGCCTGCTTGCGCTTGCTGATATCCACTATGCTACCTATATAATTAATGGTTTTTCCTGATTGGTCTTTATAAACATTGATAGAAAGCCATTCAGGAAACAGGTGACCTTTTTTATGCTGATTAATGACTTCGCCTTGCCATAAACCTTTCGTGGTGATTGAGTGCCACATATCACTGTAAATTTCAGGGTCTGTGAGTCCTGAAGCAAAAGTATTTGGTGTGAGCCCTATAATTTCTTCTTTTTCATAGCCTGTTATGCGACAAAAAGATGAGTTACTGGTAATGATTTGATTAAACTCATTCGTAATCATTATGCCTTCAGAAGTGCTGTCAAACACCCGTGCAGCAAGCTCTAATTCAGACTTGTTTTTTAATAAGAGTTCATGCTGCTTTTGGCTATGGTTATGGTAGTTTACGAAAGCATTTCTCAGCCAAAAGGCAACTCCCAAAGCAATTATCAGAGAGAGACTCGTGAGCAGTGAAAATTCAAATAAGAGACTTTGCATACTCTCTTGCTGGCTTTCTTTTAGCATATCTAGCTGGGATTCAGCAGCAAAGAGAATATTTTCGTTGTTGTAGCCGCCGACTATCGTCCAGCCCCACTTATTGATATTGCTAGTAAAGGAGAAGGTATTGTTGCCCTTAGTTATCTTCAATTCATTGTTGGCTGAATTGGCTTTTGCTCTGTTTTCTATTTGAGTAATAAAGCGTTTTGCAGAGCTCGCTTCTTGTAACTTCTCAGCAAACTTTTCTGAAATGCCTTGAGCTTGGTAAATAAACTTCCCATCTTTGTCGAAAATAATAAAAAAGCTGTTTTTCTGAATTTCTAATGAAGAGAGTTGATTGATTGCTTTTTGCTGGAAGTCTTTCTCAACTTGTTGGATATAATCACCTGTGCCTATTATCCAGTTGTAAGGCTCAAACTGGCGCATAAAGCTGATTTTATCCTGCATCTCTTGTTTGTTGTTGGGAGCGTACCAACGATATTGATAGTAGCCCTGCTTACTTTCGTTTTGGGCTGCTTTAACAATGTTTTTTATGTGAATCACGCCCTTATCATCAACTAGATTATAAAGGGACTTTCCTTCTAGAGAAGGAAAGGTTGGCAGCAAAATAGAGGTGCCATCCATCTCATCGATAAAAAGATAACCTCTACCTGAAAAGAAGCGAATGTCTCTTAGCGCTTCTCTAATGGCAAGCTTAATTTCATTCTCGGCTAATAGAGGCTTAAGGTTTTGATGAAGAGAGTTTGCGATGGCATGTGCAGTATCTACTTGAAGTTTTGATTCTGCCTTAAGATAGGGTATTGTTTGCAAACTGAAGTTGTTTAAATTTTCAACAATTTTTAAACCATCAGAATGTATTTTTTGCTCTTGCTGGGTGATGAATTGATCAACTAATTTTGTTCTTTGCTCTTCACTAATATTGCCTTCTCTAATAATTAGGTAACCCATAATGCAAGACATGGTGCTGATAACCACAAAGAGTACTGCAAAGGTTTGCTTTAAAGGAATTTGAGAAGGGGGAAGTAGCGTCATTCTTCACTCGTAGAAAACTAGTCAATGGTTTAAGTTGGGCGCTGATTCGGTTTGATATTCGATAATTTAACTAGATTAATCGACCTTATTAGCTGATGGTTTTTAGAGCAGGTATAACTCTACCTTATCTTCTTGATGAGTTGTTTGCATTTAATCGCTTTGTTGATTTAAGTCATAAAGCCAAGAATAAGAATAAAATTATAACGATTGTATGGCTTATCCCTTGCTTATTTGAACGAATTAGAAAAGGGGAGCTGAAGCAATTTTGGAGGCCTTGTCATGTTAAATATGGACTTTCTAAAAGAAGTTCTTATCGATAGTAAAGCGTTAGATTGGCAAGCAAGTCCAATGGCTGGAGTTTGGCGTAAACCATTAGCAAGAGAAGAGGCTGAAAGGGGGCATGCAACCAGTATCGTTAAATATGAAGCGGGCTCTTTTTTCCGTACACACCCCCATCCAGGTGGAGAGGAGATTTTTGTAATCAAAGGAACCTTTTCGGATGAATCTGGGGATTATCATGCCGGTGCCTATTTTAGAAACCCTCCTGGGACATCTCATGCGCCCCATAGTAAAAACGGCTGTGAACTCTTCGTTAAATTACATCAGTTTAAAGTGAATGACACAGAGCAGGTATTTATTGATACCAGCGTATTTGTAAATGAAGACGCTGGTTTTCATCTTTTACATGAACATGAAGAAGAAAGTGTTTATTGGATTAAGTTGACGCAAATATCTGATTTATCACGTTTAAATGAGAATAGTAAAGAAACCAATTCTATAGAGTTTCTGATGCTTGAGGGTGATTTAAGTTATAACAATAATCTATTAAATGAAGGCGTTTGGTTTAGAACACATGACTTTCAAGTAGATAACTTAAATATAGAAAGATACGCTATTCTTTTATGTAAAATTGGTCATTTTTAGTATTTGGTAATAATAACTTAAAATATTATTACCAAATCTTCTATAGAGTGAGCAAAAAATACTAGTTAGTTTTTTCTTCCACTTTTATTCCCGAATTAAACTTATTATATAAGTCTTCTAATTTGCTTGCCTGAGCTAATTCTGACTTTTGCTTAAGTAGCTCAATTGCGACTTCAGCCGTACATAACCCAATGCTTTTTTGATTTCGCCTAAGCTGATAGCTAGAAAGGTAATTAACCTCTAATTGATAGTGAGCTAAAGAGTGTAAATAAGGGCTGCGGTTATACATCTTTTTTGCCTCCTGCCAAGTGCCATCCAAAATGATAAATGTATCAAATTCAATCAGTGCTTTAGTGTCTTTTATGACAAGTTCAGGGGAATGGGTATCTGGGTATATTAGTAGTGTTTTTGAAGTATCTAATTCTGTTGTTAAACGGCTATCTGGAATCGTGCGTGACCATTCAATGATATCACACTGATTTTCAAGTGCTTGCTTAACGAGAGGGCCTGTTGCTGTTTGCTTGCTTAATTCGCGAGAGTGAGTAAGAAGAATAAAGTGCATGGGTAAAATGGAAGAGATCGACCGTAAAATGAGTTAGCAATGATACTAGCACAATGAGCCTAAGAGGCTCACTTTTTATGGTTAAGCCAGGTTGAGTAAGAATAAAAGCCAAATTATTCACAATACGGAAAGAGAAAAGCGCAAAAAAAATAAAAAAACATTTAGCTCAATTTGAATCAAGCTCAATACTTAACCTTTATTACACTTAAGTTAAAATTTATAATTTTTTCTGCCTATTTAATCTTGTGCTTATTAAGATAATCCTAAGTTATTAAAACGCATAAACTTTATATTTTGAAAAATAATAGTTTTTTATTAAATGTTTATTAGTAAAAATAAGAATTGCTAATGTTATCTTGAACTTGTTTATAATTTATGAGGTCTGTTTCATAAAGTTACATTTAATTTAATTTGTTTTACATAATTTAACTAAGTTTATTTTTTGCGCCTTCCTATTTTTTTTTGATCGTCATATTATCGATATAGTTAAGTATTTTGATTTGGACCACCTTCTGATAAATAACTTGACCATTATGGATAATGTTGAAAGTTCTAACGCTTTCAATGATAAAACTAAACTGTATATATGCAGTAGATAGAAAAGATGAGGTTTGTATGTCAGGTCAATTAGTTTCCGGTATCGTTAAATGGTTTAACGACGAAAAAGGATTTGGTTTCATCGAGCGCGAAGGCGGTCCAGATGTTTTTGTTCACTTCCGTGCTATCAATGGTACTGGTCGTCGTACACTACAAGAAGGCCAAAAAGTAACTTTTGAAGTTACTCAAGGTCAAAAAGGTCCACAAGCAGAAAACGTTTCAGTCGTTTAATCTGTTTGATCTTTTAAAAAACCGCTCTTAATTAAGAGCGGTTTTTTTATGCCTGCTTTTTTGCTTTAATCACGTCTTAATCAGTTTTTATCTAGAGATGTTCTGTGTTTCCTATTTTATATTCTTTTAGGCGCTGTCCTTACGCGATTAGAGCCCGTTACACCTTGTCACTTCTTAATATTAAAGTTGAAATTAGAGAAGTGGTTTTAAGAAACAAGCCAGAAGCATTACTTGCGTTAGGTGGCCGTTCAAGTGTCCCTCAGATGATTTGCGAACAAGGCACTCACTATCCTGAAAGTATGGATATTATTCGTTGGGCGATGAGCAAGAAGCAAAATGCTAACATCTATTCTGAGCAACAAGAAAATGAGATCGCTGCTTGGTTATTTCAGACTGACCACAGGTTTAAGGTTTGGCTAGATAAGTATAAATATGCAGATCGTCATCCAGCTTATTCTCAAGCATATTATCGTTCTCAAGCTGAAAGGTTTTTACGCAGGCTAGAAAGCAAACTAAGCAAACAAGCGTTTTTACTGGGTGACGAGATGAGCATGGCTGATGTGCTTGTTTTTCCTTTTATACGCCAATTCCGTGGTGTTGATAATGCATGGTTTGACCAGTCTCAATATCTAAATGTCAGATCTTGGCTGAAACAAATTATTGAAGACGAAGCTTTTGAGAAAGTCATGATTAAGCTTCCGCCTTGGCAAGAGGGTGATGAGCCTAGGTATTTCCCTTAAAACTAAAAAAGCCGA